>NZ_JBHJUV010000005.1:158760-263236 GCF_042268025.1 Streptomyces sp. NPDC056161 | reverse complement strand
GTGGACGAGGCCGGTCCCCGGCAGGACGGCGGCGTACTCGTCGTCCGCGCACTGGTGCCCGCCCTCGACGACCTGGTGGTGAAGCTCGTGCAGTCGGGTGTCGCGCTGCGCGAACTCGCCCCCGTCATCTCGCCCCTCGAAGCCGCTTTCCTCGCCCTCACCGACCAGCAGGAGGCCAACTGATGACCGCGATAGCCGCCACCGGCGACGTCGCTGCCGCGCGCCGCGTCCCCGTGACGCGCGGCTACCGCTTCGAGCTGGTCAAGCTCGTCTCGCAGTGGCGGATCCGCCTGCTGGTACTGGCCTGCTGGATCGCGCCCGGGATCTTCGTGACGGCGGTGAGCCAGCAGAGCACGCTGCCCACCGACACCCTGTTCGGCCGCGAGATGCACGCCACGGGATGGGCCGGACCGCTGGTGCTGCTCGGTTTCGCGGGCACCTGGGCCCTCCCGTTGCTGACCTCGGTCGTCGCCGGCGACGTGTTCGCCTCGGAGGACCGGCTCGGCACCTGGCGCCACCTGCTCGTGGCGGTCCGCTCGCCGCGCCGGATCTTCCTGGCGAAGACGCTGGCCAGCCTCACCGTGATCCTGCTGCTCGTGGTCGGGCTCGTCGCCTCCAGCGTGGTCGGCGGGCTCGCGTCCGTCGGCAACCAGCCGCTGGTCGGTCTCGACGGCCATCTGCTGTCACCGGGAGACGCCGCGACCGGCGTCCTGCTCGCCTGGGCCTGCGCCCTGGCCCCGACCCTGGCGCTCGCCGCGATCGGGCTGCTCGGCTCCGTCACGCTGGGACGCTCCCCGATGGGGCTGCTGCTGCCCGCACTCGTCGCACTGGCGATGCAGCTCGCGCAGATGCTTCCGCTGCCCGTCGCGGTGCGCCTCGCCCTGCCCGGCTACGCCTTCATCTCCTGGAACGGCCTGTTCACCGAGCCGGGGCAGCTCGGCCCGCTCCTGACCGGCATCGCGGTCAGCCTGGTCTGGGCCGTGACCGCGACCGTACTGGCCTACCTGCTCTTCGTGCGCCGCGACTTCACCAACCTGACCGACGAGGGCTCGGGCCGCCGGGCGATCCTCGCCGGAGCCCTGCCGCTCGCCGGCCTGATCGCAGTGGCGGTCGCGGTTGTCGCCGCGTCGACCGGGGCCACCGGCTCCGGGATCGACAAGGACAAGGTGCAGCGCTCGGTCGCCACGGCCTTCGCCCACCTCTACCGCCAGCAGACCGATCAGCTCCACCGGCCCGCCGTCACCGAAGCGCAGCTGAAGGCAACGGCGGCCTGCGACAAGGGCAGCATGGACGCCGCGGCCGAAGGTCCGGGCAACGACTGGCACTGCGTCGTCTCCTGGAATCTTCCCGGTGTCAAGGTCACCGGACAGGCCATCTACCAGCTCGACGTCGCTTCGGACGGGCGCTACGTCGCCGACGGGGACGGGCCGAAGGAAGTGAACGGCTACTTCCTGCTGCGCACCCCGACCGGGGACGCGCCGAACCCGCTGTGGCAGTTCGACGGCAACGTCGAACTGCTCCCCTCCGATCACCAGGGATGACTCCCCGACCGCTACGGCGCCCGGCCGGCCGCAGCGCCACGCCCTGCTGACCTGAGCGCAAATCCTCCTCCGGGCCCCTGGCCGACGCATTCCGTCGCCAGGGGCCCCTTTGCGCCCCGTACTCCGCGCACCGGGACCGGCCGCCGGCCAGGATGTTGCCCGTCGACACACCGTACTGGCGGTTCTACCGGCTCTCCCCCGGCTGACCGTCGCCGAGGCGGCGACCCGGTACGACGGAGACGACCCCGGGACCTTTCCCGAACGCGGGCGGCCGGAAGCTGATCGGACGCGTGTGGTCGGGAGGGGCTATTCCTTCTCCTGGCGTGAAATGGTTCACGCATATGTGACGGAATGACGGCTTCGTCGTTGGCGCTTTCCCGATCACTCACGTGATCAACCGACAGGCGTGCGCCGCCCCCAGGGAGCCGCGCACCGACGGGAGCAGTCTTGAAACGACCTGAACCCACCCACGAGCCCGCTCGTCTGCGCCGCGTCCGGATCCCCGGTACGGTGATCGCCCCGCCCCGCCGGTCGCGCCCGCGCCCGCGCCCGCGCCCCGAGAACGTCACCGGCGCGAACGCCGCCGCCCCGGCCACCGACGTTCCCCGGACGACCGATGAGTGACCGCTGCGCCGGTGGGGCGGACCGCGCGGCCGGGCCCGAACCTGCGCAGTCCGGCTCGCCGTCGAGCATGCGGCGGTTGTGCTCCGCCACGAGGACAGGAGGCCGCCGCCCGTGACGTAACAGGCCGGCGCAGTCGACGACGGGGGCATCGCCCGCCCACAGGCAGGGGCACCGCACCCACCTTGTTGACAGGTTTGGTTCAGACCTTTACGGTCACCGCACGCCACCTATTCACAGGTACGCCCGTCATTCATATATGTGAAGACGCCTTCCCTCACCGTCTCCTCCAGACGAAAGGCTGATCACATCCATGAGCCGACACTCCCGTCGTTGGTACCGCCGCTACGCGGCAGGCAGCGAACTCACCACGGCACACCTCTCCTTGACCACAGGTGTCGGCAACACCACGGAGTCCGGCTGACGTTCCGGTCCGCCCATCGCGACCGCGACCCCCCTGTTCCGGCCACCCCGCCGCCCACCGCTCCGACGAGGACCGGGCCGGCCGGAAGCACCGCAGCGTCTTCGCCGATCACCCCGGCTGAAAGGAGCCTCCCGTGATCCGCTCCAAAGCTCTGGCCACGACCTCCGTCGCGGGCCTCGTCGCCGCCCTGACCCTGCTGAGCGCAACCGAGGCCGGTGCCGCGGACCCCGGCAAGGCGCCCGGCGGCAACTTCGACCTGTCCGTCTGGCAGCTCCAGGAGCCCGTCGGCTCCCCCGGAAAGCCCACCACCATCCCGTCGTCCCGGCTCCAGGGGGCGAACGGCTACCAGGACGACTACTTCTACACCGACAAGCGCGACGGCGCGATGACCTTCTGGGCGCCCGAGAAGGGCGTGACCACACCCAACTCCAAGTACGCCCGCTCGGAGTTGCGGGAGATGAACCGCAACGGCAGCGCGGCCGACTGGCCCCTCCAGGGCAATCACCGGCTGAGCGCCACCCTGCGCGTGGTCTCGGTGACCTCCAACGTGTGCGTCGGCCAGATCCACCTCGGCTCCGGGGGCAGCTCGACCAAACCCCTGGTGGAGCTCTACTACCGCGCCGGCGGTGACATCGTGGCCGGCATCGAGAACTCGCCCGACGGAGGACAGACGCCGCACACGGTGGGGCACGTCGCCATCGGCAAGACCTGGACGTACACCATCGCCGTCTCCGGCGGTCGTACCATCGATCTGACCGTCAACGGCAGCACCACGCACTACACCATCCCCACCTCGTTCGACCCGTACAAGCAGTACTTCAAGGCCGGCTCCTACAACCAGTCGTCCTCCGACAGCACCACGAAGGGCGCACGCGTCGCCTTCTACGGGCTGACCGTCTCCCACGGATGACGGCCACGAGGGTCCGGCGCCGACGCGGAACCGGGCCCTCCGGAGTCTCTCGTTGTGGACAGCACGCCCGTGACCGGCACCGGCTGGCTACGGTGGACCTTCCACCGAACGACGACCCAGACTCCCCCGGCTGAAAGGTGACACAAGGTGACGATCGTCGCATATCAGGGCGAACCCGGCTCCAATTCGGCGACCGCCACCCAGATCCTGTACCCCGCAAGCAACGAGCTGCCCTGCACCGGCTTCGAGCAGGCCCTGGACGCCGTGACCCTCGGCACCGCCGACCTGGCGGTGATCCCGGTGGACAACTCCGCCGCCGGACGGGTCGCCGACGTCCACCGCCTCCTCCCGGAATCCGGCCTGTTCGTCATCGCGGAGTACTTCCTGGCCATCCGCTTCGACCTCATGGGCGTCCCCGGAGCCGCACTGAGCGACGTGGAATGCGTACGCAGCCACGTGCACGCGCTCGGGCAGTGCCGGAAGGTGCTGCGGGAAGGCGGCTGGCGCACACTCGTCAGCGACGACACGGCGGGGGCGGCCCGCGAGGTCGCGGAACTGGGCGACCTGCGGCACGCGGCGCTCGCCCCGCCGGCGGCCGCACAGCGCCACGGCCTGGAGGTGCTGCGCGCCGGCGTCGAGGACGACCCGGACAACACCACGCGCTTCATCGTCCTCTCCCGTGAGTCCGCCGTCCCGCCACTGACGGCCGAGCCGACGATGACGAGCCTGTTCTTCGCCGTACGCAACATCCCGAGCGCCCTCTACAAAGCGCTCGGCGGTTTCGCAAGCAACGCGGTCAACCTCACCAAGATCGAGAGTTATCAGCTGGGCGCCGGTCTCAACCCAAGCTGTTTCTACGTCGAGGTCGAGGGCCATCCCGACGCGCCGGGCGTCGCGCTCGCCATGCAGGAACTGCGTTTCTTCTCCTCCGAGGTGCGCATCATCGGCGTGTACCCCGCCCACCCGCACCGACTGCGGGAAACCGCCCCTGACGGATTCCCCGGCGATCCGACTCGCTGAGGCGTGATCCCGGCCGGTGCGGATTCCTGACGTCGCGCCGCGCACTGACGGCGACGCGTTCCGTCCGGCGACGGCCAGGCGCGTGTCGCCGGCCGTTTCACCGCTCTGTCCGCGAACCGGTGCGCGCCGACGTGTGCGCTGAAACGCCGACATCGCTAAAATGGATGGTCCGTTCCCCACCCGCTGGCAGGCACCATGGACGACGGCCACGGTATCGACGCCGAGGGAACCCCCACACCTGAGGACAGCATCCGACACGCTGCCGAGGTGATGCTTGAAACCGTGCACCGACTCGGGGCGAGCAGCTCGGCGATATACCTCGTCGACGAACTGGAAACGACGCTGACCCCTGCCCTCGTCGTCGGCGGACCCATTTCATTGTTCATCACGCCGGACCATGTCTCGACGTCCGACGAGCGCTATACCCTGGCAACCGCTTTTCAGGCCAGACGTCAAATGGTAAGGGATTTCCCGGGAGCCGCGGCACGCAATATCACCATTCCCTTTCCTTATCTCGTGGCAGCGACTCCGATGATGCGCGAATATTCCCCCAATGCAATTCTCACGTTCGTCTGGACCATGCCGAAAGAGCGACGGACGATCACCATCGAGGACACCGAAATCTGCGCTGCCACGGCTGAAGGACTGAGGCACGAGAAGGGACTTTTCACCGCACTGGCGGAGACTCCCAATCCGCGCTTCTTCCTGGCTTCCAGCGGCGACGAGTCGAGGGACGCGACGGGCACGTCGTGGCTCTTTCGGACGCGCACACTGGAGTCGGCGCTGTCGGGGGCGACGGGACTCAGGGACGTCGTCAGCGCTGTCATAGAGCGCATGGCCCGACCGAGCGGCGCGGAGAAGATGGCCCTCATGTCCGTCGAGGGACACCGGGTGCGGGTGGTCGGCCAGAGCGGCTTCCCGCAGACGATGACGCAACCCCTCTTGGAGGCCAGGGAAACCGGCCTGGACCTGCCGGTCACGGGGCGTGGCCTCTTCCACGAGACCGAGAAGAGCGTCCGGGCGTCCGGGCTGAGCCCCGGGCTCAGGACCGGCCTCCGGGCGGCCGCCGTGCTGCCGCTGCTGAGCGGTGAACGGACCATCGGGGCCGTACTGCTCGGTTTCACACGCCCCCACCCGTTCTCCGCGGAGGAGCGAGCCTGGCTGGTCACCATGGCCGATCTGGTGTCGGCGGCATGGGAACGGGCGTGCCTGTTCGACGCCTCGCAGGCGACGGCCCAGGAGTTGCAGCAACGGCTGCTGCCCAGGCGCCTGCCCCAACTGACCGACCTGGACATCACGGCCCGCTACTTCTCGGCCTCCACCAGCGCGACCGGCGGCGACTGGTTCGACGTCCTGGCACTGCCGGACGACAAGGCCGGTCTCCTGGCAGGCGACGCCGAGGGCCACAACGTCGCGAGCGCCGCGCTCATGGGCCAGGTCCGCACGGCGTTGCAGGCGTACGCGGCCGAGGGACACGGTCCCGCCGAGGTGCTCACCCGGGCCAACACCCTGCTGTGGCAACTGGGTGCGGACAGGTTCGTCACCTGCTGCTGTGTCTGGGTCGACCGCATCCAGGGGACGGCGGAGATCGCGTGTGCCGGGCATCCCGGTCCCTTGATCCGTACCGCGCAGAACGACGTCTTCGCACTCCACGAGGAGCTCATCGGACCGCCGCTCGTGGTCGCGGAGAACACGGTGTACCAGGCCACGCAGGTGACGCTGCGGACCGGGGCCACGATTGCGCTGTTCACCGACGGGCTGGTGCACTCCCATTCGCCGGACTACTCCACGGGTCTGGCGGAGATCTCCGGACTGCTGTCCACGTCACAGGGATACCTGGAGGACATCGCCGACCGCATCTGCGCCCGTGCGGCAGGGGCACGGTACCGCGAGGACGACGCCGCCCTTCTCCTGGCCGGCTACCGGGACACCCTGCCGACCGTCGGGCACCGCGTGGTGCATCTGCGGGTGGACCGGCACGACCTTGAGGCGCCGCGGAGGGTGCGCCGGTTCGTGCGGGACCAACTCGACGCGTGGGGCTGGGGTTCGAGGAGCGACGAGGCCGAACTGCTCGCGACCGAGCTGGTGACGAACGCCCTGGTCCACGCCGACAGCGACGTCGACCTCTGGCTGCGCGAGCACCCGGACCGCATCCGGGTCGACGTCTGCGACTGGGACCCCAGGCCGCCGGTCCCGGCCCCGATCACCTTCACCGAGGAGTTCGACAGCGAGGCGGAGCACGGCCGGGGCCTGCTGATCGTCGAGGCCCTGGCATCGTCCTGGGGCAAGGCCCCGCGCGGACGCGGCAAGTCGGTGTGGTTCGAACTGGACCAGCCCTGAACGGGTCGCCCACACGGGCCACCACCCACCCGACACCGACCGCCCACCCCCGCTCACCGGCCGGAGACGACCTGCCGCCCCTGCGGAATGACGAGGTCGAGCAGTCCGGGGAAGCGCACGTCGAGATCGTCTCGGCGTAGTCGGTTCAGGCGCCTGGTGCCCTCGTCGCGCTGGCGGATCACGCCCGCTTCGCGCAGGACTTTGAAGTGGCCACTCTGGGTGGATTTGCTGACCGGCAGCTCGAACGTCGTGCACGCCTGTTCACCCTCGGGTCCGAGGTCAGCGAGCCGTACGACGATAGCCAGCCGGACCGGGTCACTGAGGGCGGCCAGCACGGTGGTGAACCGCAGTTGGTCGCGTTCGGGGTGGACGAGCTCTGTCGCGGTGCGGCTGGCCATGCCCACAGCATACTGCGCAATGTTCGACACTTCCGAACATCTGCTATGTTCGCATTTCCCGAACATGATGCCGGAGGAACGGATGCCACTCAGGCGCCTCACTGCCGCCCACGCCGACCGACGACCACAACTCGCCCGCCGGGCCCTGCGCTCCGGTCCGCCGCCGGATTCGCGTGGGCAATCGACCCCAGGCCGGCGATGGCGGTTCTGGGCCATGGCCTACACGTTGTTGATCCTGCTCACCGGCACCAATCTGCCCACGCCGCTGTACCGGGGCTACGCGGAACGTTTCGGATTCTCACCTCTGTTCGTCACGCTGGTCTTTGCCGCATACGTGGCCGTACTGATCCCTTCCTTGTTGTTCGCCGGGCCAGTCGCGGACGCGGTGGGCCATCGCGGCGTGCTGTTTCCCGCGGTCGTCGTGGCCGCCCTGGGATCACTGGCCTTCGCCCTCGCCGAGACCACGTGGTGGCTGTTCGCCGCCCGCGTCCTGCAGGGCCTGGCACTCGGAACGGCATCGGGGCCGCTCACCGCGGCGCTCACGGAACTCGAACCGACCGGCGACCACCGCAGAGCGGCCCTGGTGTCCACCGTTGCCTCCGTCGGCGGTCTCGGGCTCGGCCCGGTGCTGGCCGGACTGCTCGCCCAGTACGCCCCGGCCCCGAGCGTCCTGCCCTTCGCGGTCGAGATCGTCTTACTGGCGCCCGCGGCGGCTGCCGTCCTCGTCCTTCCCGCATCCCGCTCCAGGCGGCCGTGGCGCTCCCGCCGCCCCGAGATTCCCGGCACCATGCGTACGGTGTTCGCCACGAGCGGGGCGGCCGCCTTCCTGGCGTTCGCCGTGATCGGACTGTTCCTCACTCTCGTCCCCACGTATGTGGCGACTCTCTCGGACAGCGACAACCTGCTTCTGGGCGGTGCGGCCGTGGCGCTGATGCTGACTTGCTCCGCCCTCGCCCAACTCATCGGCCACAGCGCGCCGGCGCGGACCCTGGAGTTGCTCGGTCTGCCGCTGCTGGCCGCCGGGCTGGTGCTGCTCGCCGTCGCGGGCGGCTCCGCCTCCCTGATTCTGCTGCTCACCGCGATCGTGATCGCCGGCACCGGTCAGGGCCTCGCGTTCCTCGGCAGCCTGACCGCGGTCAACCAGGCGGCGCCCGCCGACCGCCGGGCCGGCGTGCTGTCCGGTTTCTACGTGATCGTTTACCTCGGCGTCGGCCTCCCCGTCATCGGCGCGGGTTTCCTGGCCGCCTCCGCCGGACTGCTCGCCGCCGTGCGGTACTTCGCCCACGGCATCGCCCTGCTGTGTCTCGTGGTGCTGTTGCTGCTCGCTCGGGCACACCGCCGCCTACCGGTCGCGCCGCCACCGGCCCCTGATGACGCCGCCGTCGGCTGATCGGAGTTCCGTCCGTCGGATGTGCGCGGTGCCCTCTTGAGAGTCTTTTCAGCTCATGAAAGTTGATTTTTGCTGCAACTTGACCAAATGCGGTGCTGGGGAAGTGCTGATGGTCATCTGCGTCACCCGGAACGGAAACCTGTGATCCGCCGGACAGGTGTGCGGTGGCTGTGTGCGCCGGGTTCACCGGCGCACACGTCTGTAAGGAAAGACGCAATGAGACTTCGTGCACAGAGACCCGCGGGGGTCCGCGTTCGCCGTACCGCGCTGGTGACCGCGGCTGCGTTGGCGCTCGCCGGTGCCGTGACCGGCACGCAAGCCGCCTTCGGTGCCGCCGGTGCCACGGCCGCGGACAGCCGTCCGGCGACGGGCCGGAACTGGCTTCCGGACACACCGGAGAACTGGCCGCAGGTGGTCGACTACACCCGTACGCCGGCCGAGACGGTCACTCACGGTCTGCAGCACTACAGCGAAACCTATGACACCGTCGGCGGCCGGCAGCACATCCAGGTGCTCAAGGCCGACCTCGGCGACCCGAACCTGCGGGTCGGCACGGTGGAGGCCGGCAACACCCTCACCAACCCGGCGGACGAGACCCCGTCGTCGATGGCCCACCGCACCCACGCGGTGGCAGGTGTCAACGGAGACTACTTCGAGATCCACGCGAGCGGACGCCCGCTCGGCGGCATCGTCTCCGACGGGCACATGCTGAAGAGTCCCAAGCCGGGCTTCGCCTCCCAGTTGGGCATCAAGCCCGACGGCAGCATGGTGATGGGACCGGAGACCTTTTCCGGGACGATCACCGACGGTTCCGCGACCCACTCGCTCACCTCGGTCAACACCGTCAACGACATGGCCACCGGTGGCATCACCGAAGTCACCCCTGACCTCGGCGAGACCCCGGATCTTGCCAAGGCGTCCACTCTGGTGCTCGGCCACGCCACTGACGGCGGCTTCGTGGTCGACGGCGTGCAGACCGGCGTCACCACGGTGCCGCGGCTGACCACCGGTCAGCTCGGTCTCCTCGGCGCGGGCGACGGCGGACAGTGGCTGGGTGACAGCCTGCACAGCGGCGACAAGGTGGGCATCACCACCCGGCTCTCACCCGATAACGGTGTCACCCAGCTGGTCAGCGGTGTCGACACGCTGGTGCAGGACGGCAAGGTCTACAAGGATCCGACCGGTACTCCGCCGAGCGGCGCCAACCCGGAGACCGCCGTCGGCATCACCAAGGACGGCAAGCACGCCATCGTCGTCGCCGTGGACGGCCACGGCGGTGCCTCCACGGCCTTCGGCGTGACGTCGGACCAGGTGGCCGGCTACATGGTCGCCCACGGCGCGTACTCCGCGATGCTGTTCGACGGCGGTGGCTCCACCACCATGGTCAGCCGCGCTCCCGGCGCGGACCGGGCCGACGTCGTCAACACGCCCTCCGACCTGCCCGGCAACACCGAGCGTCCGGTCGCCAACGGCATCTTCTTCTACTCCACCGCCAAGCAGGCCGGAAAGGCCGTCAAGGTCGTGGTGAACGGCGGCAAGACGGTCACCACCGTCAACGGCGGCTCGATCCCGCTCCCGGTGTACTCCCTCGACAAGCTGGACAACCCGGCGGCCGGCCAGGTCCAGGTGCGGATCGAGCCCTCGAACCTCGCCACGTACGAGAACGGCAAGCTCACCCCGCACCGCACCGGCACGGGCCGGATCATCGCCTCCGACGGCAGGGCCTCCACCTCCGAGAAGCTGGAGGTCGTCAGCGGCCTCAAGTCCCTCACGGTCTCGCCCGGCCAGGTGGACCTCGACAACGGCGCCACCCAGCAGCTGGCCCTGTCCGGAACCGCCAAGGACGGCGCCACGGTGCAGATCCCCGCCGAGGCGGCCACCTGGAAGGTCACCCCGGACGACCTGGGCGGCGTCGACGCGCACGGCCTGTTCACCGCGGACGCCGAGAACGGCGGTCTCGCCGGGGTGAGCGCGACGGTCGCGGGCACGACGGCCGGGACCTCCATCGCCGTCGGCAGCGTCACCAAGACCATCGACCCGATGACCAGCACGGACGTCTGGCAGCTCAGCAACAACACCACCGGCCGGCCCGCCGCGCTGACCGCCGACCCCGGCGTGGTGCCCCCGGGTTCCACCGCGTCGGGATCGCTGAAGCTCGACTACTCGATGCCGGCCGGTTCCGGTGTCAAGCAACTGGTGCTCTCGCCGAAGACCACCCTGAAGACCGACACGAACAACGGCCAGGTCCCCACCGGAATCGGTGTGTGGATCAAGGGTGACGGCAACGGTATCGAGCTGGCCGAGAAGTACATCGGCGTCAACGGCTCCTCGACCACCCTCTACCCGACCACCGTCACCTGGAAGGACTGGCACCTGGCGGTCGCCCAGCTGCCGGCGGGCATGCAGTTCCCGCTGACCATCAGCTTCATCGACTTCCTGGCAATCAGCCCGAGCACCTCCTACAGCGGCTCGCTCAGCCTCGGGGGCCTGGAGGCGCTGTACTCGCCGCGGCCGGTCACGACGCCCGCCTACCAGGCCGTCCCGCAGAACCCGAAGTGGCTGTCCTTCGAGGAGGACTCCGCCGACTTCGCCAAGCGCGGCACCACCCTGCTCAGCGGCGACGACGCACACATGCTCGCCAATGACCCGGGCTCGGTCAGCAGCAACGTGATGGACTCGATCGCGGGGCGGCTGCCCACCCTCACCCCGCAGGCCGAGCCGGACGCCGCCCAGTTCCTCGGCGACATGTCCGACGACGGCAAACTCGCGGACCTGCAGTTCGCCAAGTCCAAGATGGACGCCCTCGGGATCCCCGAGCGGGACATCGTCGGCAACCACGAGATCACTCAGGGCGCCGACTCCGAGAACGGCAACTACAGCGCCACCTTCGGTGACACCCACTACGCCTACACCGAGGGCGCGGCGCGGCTGATCGTCACCGACAACTCGCACGGCAGCCTGCAGTCCTCGGACCCCTTCCAGGATCCGGCGGGCGAGCAGTACCCCTGGCTGGTCAAGCAGTTGACGGACGCCACCGCCAAGGACGTACTGGTCATCACGCACATGCCCGCGTACGATCCGCACCCGGCCGCGAACAGCCAGTTCACGGACCGCTGGGAGGCGCAGATGTATCTGCGGCTGGTGCAGCGCTACCAGGAGACGCACCCGAAGCAGCACGTGATCATGATGTACGGTCACGCGCGCGGCTTCTCCGAGCAGATCCTGAACCCCGAGGGGCAGAGTGTGACCACCGCCGAGGGGGGCATCCCGCAGTTCACCTTCGCGGACCTCGGCATGCCGGCCTACGCCCCGGCAGACCAGGGCGGCATCTACCACTTCGGTCTGATTAGGATCGGTGACGACGGCAACCTGCAGTACTCCGTCGAGCCCGCGCTCGCGTCGATCGGTGTCAAGGCCCCCACGGACCCGGTCGACAAGGGTGCCCACGTCACGGTGACCGCGACCGGCGACCAGGTCGCCGGTGACAACATCGCTCCGCTCACCATCCCGATCGCGGACCCGGCCTCCCACGTCTGGACCTCCAGCAACCCCAAGGTGGCCTCGGTGGACCGTGCCACCGGAGTCCTGACCGCCCACCGCGCCGGCACCGTCACCGTCTCGGTGACCTCCGGCGGTGTCACGGGCAGCGCCAAGGTCACCGTCAAGTGACCTGACCCATGGCAGGGTGCCCGAGCGACTTCGGGCACCCCGTCGGTGTTCGTGTCAGCACGACCGATGGGCGGCAATCCCCTTATTTCCCGGCACGGTGCCGGGGTTCTCCGACGCCGGATTCACCCCCGTGATCGACTGGGTGATCCCGGACCGCGCACAACTGGACTTCTTCGTCTCTCTCCTGTCGGCTCGGCAGGTCCTGTTCGTCGTTCTGGCACCGGGCATCGACCACAGGTCAGTCCCGCGAGCCACAGGTCAGGTCCTCCAGGCCCTTGGTCAGTCCGGCAGGCCGTTGGTCAGTCCCGCAGGCCCGTTGGTCAGTCCCGCAGGCCGTAGAAGTGGATCGGCGAGTTCGGCTCGAAGCCGATACGCGGGTACACGGGAGCGCCGGCGGCGGTCGCGTGCAACGTGGCGCGGGTCAGTCCGGTGGCCCTGGCCCCTTCATAGAGCGCCTTGCGGGTCACTGCCTCGCCGTAGCCCCTGCGCTGCCACTGCGGGTGGGTGGCGACGAGTACGACGAAGAGGCGGCCCGCCGCCTCGACCGTGCCGGCGCAGGTCACCGGGACACCGTCCCGCAGGCCCAGGTAGGCATGGACCTCGTTCTTCCACCGTGCCGATCCGGCGAGCCCGTCGCGGCCCGTTTCCAGGGGGAAGCCGTAGCCGCGCGAGTTGAGGTCAGCGTAGGCGCGCAGGTGCTCGTCGGTCGTGACACGTACGAAGGTCAGATCGGGGTGGTCAGGTTCGGGGATCGGGAGCAGGTCACCGGCCATGCCCGTACCGGCGAAGGCGTATTGCAGGCCGGCCCGCTCGGCCGCTGTCTCCAGTGCCGGGCGGGCCTCGTCGTCGAGCAGGTCTTCGAAGACCCACAGGAAACCCTGGTGCTTCTTCGCGCGCATGATGTCCGTCGCCTGGCCGAGCCGTCGTCCGAGGAGGGCCGCGTCCGTGCCCACGTCGGTCAGGGTGACGCAGTTCCAGAACGCGAACCGGCAGTCGGCCCAGCGGACGGCGATACCGGGGAGGTCCCGGACATCGGCGCCGGCGTCACGGTCGAGCACCATGGCACGCCAGACCACGGCGAGTTGCTCCACCGATTCGACGGACTCCGCACGATCAGTCACCCGTAACTCCCACATGTTGTCGAGCCGACGGAAACTCCTGGTCAAGTAGTATCCGACTCCGGCGGCTCCGCGCCGGTGGTTTCCTCCGTACGGCCTCGTCATTCGGGGTGTCCCGGTCGTGCAAGGGGCGCGGGTCGACCGGAATGCGCCCTCAAGCGGTGGGTCACCAAGCGAAATCACAGCGAAACCAAAGCGGTCTCACATGACCGGGCAGCACCCTGTGCGGTGTTCGTTACTCGACCGAGGAGCGGCCCCATGCTTGACAATGACATGACACAACACGAGCCCGCTGGAGCACCCCTGGCGCCCGCGGCCCCGCGGGCGCGCCGAGGCGGCGCGCCGCGCGTGCTGTCGAAGAAGAAGGGCGCGTGGATCGTGGCCGCCGGGCTCACCTGCGCGCTGGCCGGTGTCGCCGGCATCAGCACGTCGGCCGCGGCGGCCACCCCGACCGCGGCGACGGTGCTGCCGTCCGACACGCCCACCCCGCCCGGCGGTGGTCCCCGGTCCGACCCGTCCGACGGGGGCGCGACCGGCATCGTCGACGCCGTCTCCGACTCCGGCTTCACCTTCGCCACGGCCACGGGTGTGGAGGTGACCGTCGACGAGACGTCCACGACCACCTACGCGAAGAAGAACCGCGACGCCTCCGCGAAGATCGTGAAGGAGGGCGAGAGCGTCCTCGTCCTGGGCCTGGTCGACAGCGCGACGATCACGGCGACGCACGTCGTCGTCCAGCCCGGCGGCGACGGCGGCGCCGCGGCGGCCGAGGCGGCCGGCGTGATCGCCTTCCAGCAGGGCACCCCCTCCCCCGACAAGTCGGTCGGCCAGATCCCCGACTACACCGAGGGAGAAGGCACCATCGTCAACGGCACCACGGCGTACAAAGCCACCAAGGCCGCGCAGGCCCTCGTACCCGGAGGCATCGCCGACCGCGTGGTGCAGCTCAGCAACGGCGAGTACGAGGTCCACAACATCGCCATCAACTGGCCGCACCACGTCTTCGTCAGCAAGGACTTCAAGCTCCTCGGCTACAACTGACCGAAGGGCTCCGGCCTCGTCCGCCTGCCGTGACACGGCGCCCCTGGTGAGGTGCCGCCAGGGGCGACCGGGCGTCACAGCACCGGCGGGCCCTGCTCGATGCGGCGCAACACCGGTGTGAGCCGGTCGAGGGAGTCGCTGGTCTGGATCTGCCGCTCGTCCCACCAGGTGGCGCCCGCCTCGGCCAACGGGCCGATCAGAGCACGGGCCTTGGCGGTGTCTTCGCCCGGCGTGGCACCGCCCAGGACGATCTCGAAGGGCGCGCCGGACCGGTCCTGGCACTGTGTGCGAACGTATGCAACCAGGTCACGGACCTGATCGACGGGCGGCACGTGGCCGTGTCGGGCATCCGTGAACAGCGGCACCACGCCGTCCCAGCGAGCGGCCCGGCGCATGGGCGGGCGGTTCGGCCAGAAGCCGGCGACCCAGACCGGCGGCCGGGGACGTTGCACGGTGGCGGGCGGCAGCGTCACGTCCCGTACCCGGTAGTGCCGTCCGTCGTGGCTCACCGGATCACCCGACCAGTAACGCCGCAGCAGGTCCAGGCCCTCGTCCAGCCGCTCGGCCAGGACCTTGGGGTCCGTGGTGTCGCCAAAACTCCCGTACTCGTCCTCGATGGGCCCGCCCAGCCCCGCGCCGAACGTGACCCGACCACCGCTCACGGCGTCCAGGGTCGCCACCTGCCGGGCGAGTTGCTCCGGACGCCGCCGGGCGACCGGAGTGACCAGCGTGCCCACCCTGATCCGGGAGGTCGCCAGCGCGGCGGCCGTCAGCAGCATCCAGGGATCACCGAAGGGCCTGCCCGCGTGCTTGCGATGCAGTACGTGATCCCAGACGAACAGCCCGTCCCACCCGGACTCTTCCGCTGCCGCTGCCACCTTCGCCACGGTCCTTGGATCGGCGAAGTCACCGAAGTTCGGGATGTTGACGGAGAAGCGCATCCCCGCATCCTTCTGCACGGCAGCGGGACGGGCAACCGATCAGCTGATCCGCCGAGAATCGCTCGACCGGGCTGCCCGACGGTCACCGGAGCGTGCTGCGGGAATCAGGCGGCCGTCTGAACCCCGGAGCACGTGTTGCACGCCACCAGGCGTGTCACCACGACCACGCCCGCCGTGTGTTTGCCGGCGGCCGTGTCGACCCTTGCGTGGGTGGCGCAGACGGCCAGACCGCAGAAGGAACAGATTCCGATGGCGGACCTGCCTCCCGCCCCTGTCCGGGCGCAGTCGTAGCAGTTCATCTCTACCTCCTGTTGGCGTGGGGGCGCTGGGCATCCGGGCCGCGACCCCGGTTCAGCGGCGCCGTTCCTTGACCGCCGCCTCCAGACGGCTGCCGAGGTCCGAGTCCGCCTGGCGGAAGTTGTCCACCGCCCGCCTGACGATGTCGTCGCGGTCGGCCGAGACACCTCCGATGGCATTCGCCAGGTTGTCGATCAGGCGTTCCTGCTCGGCCCCGGACATCAGGCGGTAGAGGTTGCCCGCCTGCACGAAGTCGTCGTCCTCGGCGTGCGCGGGTGCCTCGTGGGTGCCCGTACCGCCGGACACCGCCGTGGACTGCCACAGCGGACGGTCGGTCTGGGCCGGACCGCCGAAGCTGTTCGGCTCGTAGTTCTTCGCGCCCTTGTGGCGGCCGTCGTACAGGTGGCCGTCCCGGGAGTAGGTGCGCGCCTCGGCGGCGTGCGGGCGGTTCACCGGGAGGTGGTCGGCGTTGATGCCGACGCGGTAGCGGTGGGCGTCGCCGTAGGCGAAGAGGCGGCCCTGGAGCATCTTGTCCGGGGACGGGCCGATGCCGGGCACGAAGTGCGCCGGGCTGAAGATCGACTGCTCGACCTCGGCGAAGACGTTCTCCGGGTTGCGGTTCAGCTCCAGCCTGCCGATCTCGACCGGCGGGTAGTCCTCGTGCGGCCACACCTTGGTGAGGTCGAACGGGTTGAAGCGGTACGTCGCCGCGTCGGCCGCCGGCATGATCTGCACCTGCACGGTCCAGCTCGGGAACTCCCCGCGCTCGATCGCCTCACGCAGATCCCGCTGGTGGCTGTCCGGGTCCTTGCCCGCCAGCACCGCCGCGTCCTCGGCGGTGAGGTTCTCGATGCCCTGGTCGGTCTTGAAGTGGTACTTGACCCAGAAGACCTCACCGGCCCCGTTCGTCCACTGGTAGGTGTGCGAGCTGTAGCCGTTCATGTGACGGTACGAGGCCGGGATGCCACGGTCGCCGAACAGCCAGGTCACCTGGTGCGTGGCCTCCGGGCTCAGGCCCCAGAAGTCCCACACGTTGTCGGGCTCCTGCGAACCGGTGTACGGGTCGCGCTTCTGCGTGTGGATGAAGTCCGGGAACTTCAGGGCGTCCTTGATGAAGAAGACCGGGGTGTTGTTGCCGACGAGGTCGTAGTTGCCGTCCTCGGTGTAGAACTTCAGCGCGAAGCCGCGCGGGTCACGGACGGCGTCCGCCGCGCCCAGGTTGCCGGCCACCGTCGAGAAGCGGGCGAACACCTCGGTCTGCTTGCCGACCTCGGAGAGGAAACCGGCGCGCGTGTAGCGGGTGACGTCGGCGGTCACGGTGAACGTGCCGTACGCGCCGCCGCCGCGCGCGTGCACGATCCGCTCCGGGATGCGCTCCCGGTTGAAGTGCGCCAGCTTCTCGAACAGCAACTGGTCCTGGACGAGCAGCGGTCCGCCGGGACCGGCCGTCTCGGTGTTCTGGTTGTCTGCGACAGGCGCGCCCGTCTCGGTGGTGAGCGTGGGACGCCGTCCCTCGTGAGTGGTCATCTTCTCTGCCTGCCTCGTGTGGGGGTGCGGATCGGGGAAGCGGGTCGACGAGCGCTGCACGGTGTCGGTCCCGGGCGCCCCCGGTCGGCCGGGGCCGGACGTGTCCGGTCGGCCGGGGCCGGACGTGTCCGGTCGGCCGGGGCCGGACGTGTCCGGTCGGCCGGGGCCGGACGTGTCCGGCGGTGACCGCTTCCGGCCTGGTCGTTCGGGTGGGTCGGAGTTCTCCCCGGCCTCGGAACAGGCGCGTCGGAATCAGGGTGCGTGATGAGCCCGCACATCGGTCCTGACGTTCCCGCAGGCGGTGTCGGGACGGTCCTTGTCGCCTTCGGTGAACGCAGTGGTGAACGAAGTGAGGAGTTGGTTCGCGAGGTCCCGGCGCTTCCCGGCATCCGGCCGCGGGTGCGCCGCGACGACCGACGCGGGGTGAGCGGCCGGGACCTGAGACCACCGATCCCCCGGATGTCCGGCCGGACACCGCGGGTGACCAGCACGGTCGTGGGTGCCGGGTACGGCCGCCCCCGTCCGCGCGGCGCGGTCCCGCAGGCAGACCCGCCCGGGGCGGCGGACCGGCGGCGAGCGGGGAGACATCGCGGAGCGGTTCCGTAGCCTCCCGTGCCGGGGCGGCGTACCGGATCGCCACGTCCGCGATCGCTTCGCACATCGTTCGTCTGCCTCCTTCCGGGACCGGTGATCTGCCTCCAGGGTTCCGTGACGGCGTAAGCTGGGCCATGTCTCTGCTGCCAGGAAAACCACGGATTCGGACATGACGCATCGGGTTGGCTTTGTGGTCTTCGAGGGGATGACCATGCTCGATGTCAGCGGCCCGTCGGAGGTGCTGCACCAGGCGAGCCGGCTCGCTCCCCCGTACGAGCTGGTCATGGTCTCCCCGGACGGTGGAACGGTCACCACCTCCACCGGGCTCGCGCTGACCGGCACGGTCCGGGCGGCCGACGCGGGCCCGGTCGACACCGTCGTGGTCGCCGGGGGCGACCGACTGGCCACGCAGCCGATCGAGGAGGGCTTGCTGGCCACGGCCCGCGACCTCACCTCACAGGCCCCGCGCGTCGCCTCGGTGTGCACCGGTGCCTTCGTCCTGGCGGAACTGGGGCTGCTCGACGGCCGCCGAGCGACGACGCACTGGCGGCACGCGGCCATGTTCGCCCTCCGCTACCCCCGGGTACACGTCGAGCCGGACGCCATCCACATCCGCGACGGACGGTACGTCACCTCCGCGGGCATCAGCGCGGGCATCGATCTCACCCTCGCCCTGGTGGAGGACGACCACGGTGCCGACACGGCACGGGACATCGCCCGCGAACTGGTCGTGTTCATGCAGCGTCCGGGCGGGCAGTCGCAGTTCTCCACGGCCATCACCACGCCCCCAGCCCGCGGTGACCTGCTGCGCTCGTTGATCGCGTCGGTGCTCGCCGATCCGGCCGCGAACCACAGTCTGCCCGCGATGGCCGCGTCCGCCGCCATCAGCCCGCGCCATCTGGCCCGGCTGTTCCGCACCGAACTGGGTACCACACCCGCGCGCTGGGTCGAACGGGTCCGGCTCGACCGCGCCCAGCAACTGCTGCTCGAAGGGCACAGTGTCACCTCGGCGGCGCAGCGCAGCGGGCTCGGTACGGACGAGACCCTCCGCCGCGCCTTCGCCCGCCATCTGGGCACCACACCCACCCACTACCGCAAACGCTTCGCCACGACCCGCCAGGAGCAGTAGGTGCCCCTCCGGGGAGACCGACCCCGCTCGGGCGGGACCCCACTCTGACGCCCTTCCCGAACGGCCTCCCGGAGGGCATCGGACGTGCTTCGGGCTCGGCAAGGATCTACCTGACGCCATACGGCCTTCCGGCTCGACGAGGCCGATGATGGAAGACGGCGGCCCGGCAGCGCGAAGAAGGGGGACACGTGCGGGTGTTGACATGGAACCTGTGGTGGCGGTTCGGCCCCTGGGAGCAGCGGCGCAAGGCGATCCTCGCCGTGCTGCGTGAGCTGCGACCGGACGTCGTCGGGGTGCAGGAGGTGTGGGCCGGCGGCGGGGAGAACCTTGCGCGATGGCTGGCGGACGACCTGGACATGCACTGGGCCTGGGCCCCTTCACGGGCCCCGCAGATCTGGCAGCGCAGGCTCGGCGATCAGACGTTCGACATCGGCAACGCCGTTCTCAGCCGGTGGCCCATCGCGGAGCGGGCCGTGGCACAGTTGCCCCACGGGCCGGGCATGGACGACGGACGTCTGGCCCTGTACACACGACTGGCCGCCCCCGGACACGACGTGCCGTTCTTCACGACACATCTGACGTCGTCCACGGACGCCTCGGCGGTGAGGTGCGCACAGGTCCGGGATCTCGCGCGGTTCGTCGCCGCCCACCGCACGGGAACCGCGTTCCCACCGGTCGTCACCGGAGACTTCAACGCCTGGCCGGACTCCGACGAGATCCGCCTGTTCGGAGGCTACAAGACTTCACCCGCGGCCCCCGGGCAGATCTTCTACGACGGCTGGGAATACGCGGACCCCGCACAAGCCTCGGCAACCTGGAACCCGGCCAACCCCTTCGTCGCGCCCGGCGACCCCGAAGTCCGCGTCGACTACATCCACGTGGGACCGCCGGGTCCAGGCGGCCTCGGACACGTCAAGACCATCCGTCGCACCGGCGACCGGGCCGTCGACGGCGTCTGGCCGTCCGACCACGCGGCCGTCCTCGCCGAGTTGGAACTCCCGATCGGGAGCGCCCACGCGTAGGCCGGGAGATTCCGGGAGACATGAGGTGGGGATGTCTCTGACGGCGACCGCCTCGGCCGTACGGGGCGCAGTCAGACCGATCCCAGCCGAGTTCCAGGACCGACCACCCTGGTGACCAGAAACTCCGACAGGAGCAGTACATCCCGGTGGCAGGTGACAGCGGCTACCTGGCCCGCTGCGAAGGGCCACAGGACGATTCGCTCGCCGTCGGAGCGTCCGATGTCGTACAAGGCAGGAGAACGAAGCCGATGACCAGCTACAAGAACCAGGCGGACGGCACGGTCTGGGACCCGTTCGGTACGCTGCGGGGCGCGTTGTGGATCGGGGGCGGTCAGTGGGCCGGTAAATCGACCGTGGCCCGCCTGCTGGCGCACCGATACGGTGTCACCGCATACCACTACGACTACCACGACGCTCGCGCTCACCAGGATCGCCGGACCGCCCGTCGTATCAGCCTCGGAGAGCCCGCCGGCGAGGCCGATCCGGACAAGGTGTGGGTCCGGACACCCCCGGAGGAGATGGCGGCCGACACGCTGGCCGGCTTCCCCGCCCGGTTCGAGTGGGCGCTGGACGACCTGCGCGCGCTCGTCTCCGGCCGTCCGATCGTCGCCGAGGGCTGGGGGCTGCGCCCCGAACTGGTCGCACCCATCGTCGACTCGCCCCGCCGGATGGTCGTCATGGTCCCCACACCGGAGTTCCGCCGACGCCAGATCCGCGAACTGCCACGAGCCGCCGCGCTGGAGCACCGCGTCAGCGACCCGGCCCTGGCCCAGGCCAACCGGCTCGCCCGCGACCGGCTCGTCGCCGAGGACGCCACACGCGCGGCTCGTCGGCTCGGCATTCGCGTGATCGAGGTCGACGGCTCCCTCGACGCCGTCGGCGTCGCGGAGACGGTCGCCGACCACTTCGGTCCCTGGCTCCCGCCCCGGCAGGACAGCGAGACCGACCGCCCCGCTGCCCGTACGGCCGGCCACTCGGCCTGGGAGCCGCCGCACCACGCTGGTTAAGGTGGGCCTGCTCGATCACATCGCCCCTTCAGGAGGTGCCCCATGAGGCCAGCCGAGCCTCTTCCGATACGGGTGCCGATCGGAACGGGCTCCCGGCAGTGGGTCAGCCGGCACGTGCGCCGGCACGTGCTGCTGGTGGTGCACAACGTCACCTCCGCCGGACGCCTGCTCGATGTGCTCCCCCTGTTCCACGACGACTTCCGGGTACAACTGCTGGTCACCTCGACCGGGTCCTCGGTGTTCCAAGGGGGAGTCCACGAGTTGTTCGGCGAGCTGGGCCTGCCCGTGCTCCCCTGGGCCCAAGCGCTCTCGACGCCCGTGGATCTCGCGATCTCAGCGAGCTTCGGCGGGCAACTCCCCTATCTTCATGGCAAATTGTCTGTCCTGTCGCATGGTGTCGGATACACTAAAAAACTCGCCACGCCGGGAGCCGGGAGCCGGGAGCCGGGAGCCGGGAGCCGGGAGCCGGGAGCCGGGAGCCGGGAGCCGGGAGCCGGGAGCCGGGAGCCGGGAGCCGACCTTCGGTTTGTCGTCGCAGTGGCTCCTGGCCGATGGCAAGCCCTTCGTGGACGGCCTGGTCCTGTCCCACCCGGAACAGTTGGAGCGGTTGCGCCGTGCCTGCCCCGAGGCCGTCGAGGCTTCCGTGCTGGCCGGGGATCCCTGCTTCGACCGGATGCTCGCCGCCCGCGCTCACCGAGCCCGCTTCAGGCGGGCATTGGGTGTACGGCGGGGCCAGCGGCTCGTCGTCCTGAGTTCCACCTGGAACCCGGAGGGGTTCTTCGGCGACGGCGGTCAGGACGTCCTGCCGGGCCTGCTTCCGCGACTCGCGGCCGAGTTGCCGGCCGACGACTACCGACTGGCCGCGGTGCTGCACCCGAACATCTGGTACGGACATGGACCGGGGCAGATCCGCGCCTGGCTGGATGATGCCTGCCGCAACGGGCTGGCGCTGGTCGATCCCGTGCACGCCTGGCGACAGGCCGTTCTCGCGGCGGATGCCCTCATCGGCGATTTCGGGTCGGTCTCCTACTACGCGGCGGCTCTGGGTGTGCCGGTGCTGCTGGCGGCCGAGGGCCGAGACCGGCTGGACCCCGAGGCACCGCTCGCGGCCTTCGTCCGGCAGGCGCCGCGCCTGGATCCGCACGGCCCCTTGCGTGCCCAGGTGGAGAAATTGCCGACCGAGCAGCCTTCGGCGGTCGGCACGGCGGAGTTCGTCACGTCGGTGCCAGGCGCTTCGGCGACACTGCTGCGACGGCACTTCTACCGGCTGCTGGACCTGCCCGAACCGTCGGCTCCGGCGCTCTTGGAGCCGCTACCGTTGCCCGCGTACGATCCACCGCGCCGAACGGCCCTGCTGCGTGTCCGGACATGTGTCGACGGGCCGGAAGTGCGGATCGAGCGGTCCGCGGAGGCCCCGTACCACGCGAGGGGCGACCTGCATGTCGCCGTGCACGAGGACACCCGGGATCCGGGCGGCCTGGAGGTGGCCGACGTGATCGTGCGTGACGGGCAGCCGGACGATCCCCGCCTGGGCGGCTGGCAACTGTGGACGGCGGAGGTGCTGCGCCGCTACCCGCAGTGCGCCATGGCGGCGTTCGTCGGCGGCCCGGACGAGTGTTTCGTACGGACTCGGGACGGCGGCGTGTTCCGGTTGTCCGCCGGCCCGGATGCCGACGCCGATCCGGCGGCCTACGCCTCGTCGCTCCACGCGTGGCTGTCGGCAGGCAACCGTGTTCCGCGCGACGGCTGCACACTCCGGGTGCACGCGGCCGGAGACGGACACCCGGTGGCCGTGGTACCCGTCACCCCGCGGCCTCGCAGCGCAGCCGCAGACCTGCGAGGTACTGAAGGTGCGGGACCGCGGCCGGCGTGAGCAGGCGTTCCGCCGCGGCGATCCTCGTCAGCGCCTCGGTGTTCTCGCCCGCGTCGTGGAGGGTTTCGGCGAGGTCCGTGAGCACCCGTGCGGTGTTGTACGCCTCCCCTTCCCGCTCGAAGAAGTCGACGGCCGACTGCAGCAGGTGCCGGGATTCCTCCAGGCGGCCCATGCCACGCAGCGCGCGCCCTTGGTGGCGCTCGACCAGCGCGAGGGCGCGGGGCAGGTCCGCGGCGCCTTCCTGGCCGGAAGTGATCTGCTGGTAGACACGGCGGGCCTCGGTGAAACGCTCGTACGCCGCCGGAAAGCGGAACCGGTACAGACCGAGCAGGCCCTGTAGTTCGACGGCCGATGCCTCTCCCCGCAGATGCCCTGCCGCCTGCTCGCAGTCCACGGCGGCGCGCGCCTCGCGGTTCGCTTCGTCCAGGTGGCCCAACTGGTCCAGGCAGAAGGCCAGTTGGAAGTGGAGCGCCCCGGCCATCCGGGTGCGGGGTCGGTGTACGTCGGCGCAGCGGGCCGCCACTCTCAGTGCGGGCAGTGCCTCGTCCTTGTGTCCGGCCTTCAGTTGCAGCGGCCACAGGGTGCGGGCCAGGCGGAGGGCCGTGGTGATGTGCTGGTGCTCCTCGGCCAGTGACACCGCCCGGACCACGTTGCCCGCTTCGGCCGCGAGGACCGCCAGCCCCTCCGCCTCGTCCTGGCAGGCGGTCCCGCTCTGCGGTTTCGGCTCGGTGCGCCAGCTCTGCGGAAGGGCGGCGTGCGCGGCGTGCAGGGCCCGGTTCAGTACGGCGTCCAGGGTGCGGGTGACGGCGGCGGAGCACTCGGCGATGCCGTGTTCCGGTCCCGCGGTGTCCACCAGGTACCGGCGTACCTCGGGCCGGAATCGGTAGCGTTCGTCCGCCAGCGGCTCCAGCAGTTGGGCGTCGGCCGCTTCGGCGAGCATCAGGGCGGCTTGTTCCGGCCCGGTGCCCGCCGCGGCCGCGGCCAGGTAGGGGTCGAGGCTGGGCCAGCCGCCCAGCGCCGCGAGCCGGCACAGGCGCACGGTCGACGACGGCAGGCGACTGCCGGCCCGTTCCACCGCCTCGCGCACCGGGTCGTGCAGGTCGGGTCCCGCAGTCGGCCGCGGGAGGGTGGAGTGATCGGATTCGGCCGCCAATTGCATCGCCGCGGCCTTCAAGGCGAACGCGTTGCCCGCGCACCGGTCGAGCAGGTACGGCATCCGTGCCCTGGCCCGGGTGATCTTCTCCCGCCCGGCCAGGTTCCGCATCATCCGCACCGCGTAACGATCGCTCAGCGGCTGGACTTCGACGCGCTCCGCCTCCAGGGCGAAGGGCCGTCCGGAGACGACCACGAGCAGGAGCACGTCGGGTGTGCCGGGCGTGAGGCTGCGGACCTGGGCGAGTGAGGTCGCGTGGTCGACGACCACCAATGCCCGGCGGCCCGCGGTGAGTTGCCGGTAGAGCCGCTCCCGGTCCGCTCCGGTGGAGGGGATGTCCTCGGGCTCGACGCCCATCTGCCGCAGCAGACGCGCCAGGACCGCGGACGGTTCGAGTCCGCTGTCCGACGCTGTATCACGCAGGTCGACGTAGAACTGTCCGTCGGGGAACCGGGCGTGGTGCGCGGCGCCCAGGTGCAGGGCGACAGCGGTCGTGCCGATGCCGGGCGGCCCGTGGAGCAGCGCGACGCGGGGGCGGCCCGCGGCGGGCCGGGTCGCTTCCCTCGCCAGTTGCTTGAGGACTTTCTGACGGTTGGTGAAGTGATGGGGGGCGGGCGGCAGTCCGGCGGCGCGGGAGAGGGTCGCCGCCTGCTGGGTGTGGGTGCGCAGGAGGAGTGCCCATTCGCCGGCCAACCGGGCGTCATGACCCAGCCGCGCGTGCACCAGGCCGGCCAGTGCCGCCTGCTCCTCCGGGTCGGCCGGCAGTGGTGTCTGCTGTCCGGTCGTCCTTCTGAGCAACGCTCCTGTGGACAGGAGGAGTTGTCTGCCCATCTCCCCCGCGGCGCCGTTGCCCACTGAGGTGAGAAACGCGGTGAGCGCGCTGAGCGCCACGACCTCCAGCACGTCGGCCCCTCCTGGTCCCCGATCCCGGCCCTGGCCGGACTGTATCCCCGGATCAGCGGTCCCGGAGAACATTTCGGCCTTCGGGGTGCAGGTCCTGTCGGCGCACACCGGACGGGGCCCGCGATCTCCTGCTCGGCGTCCACGCCGCGCAGACCGGCGAGTGCGCGGGCGACGTCGATCACCGCTTCGGCACCGCCGAGGAGACTGCCGCCTCCGCCGTCCGGGCGGCCCGCTTCTTCCTCATGGTCCACATCTACGTCACCGGTCGGGTCGTCACGGCCGACGGCGGCGAACCCCTCTTCCGGCTCCGGCCGCGTGGCGGGCTCCGGCCCCGTGGCGGTTCCGGCCCCGTGGCGGTTCCGGCGCCGGCCTGGGGCGGCATGCACCGCCGGGCCGCGCACGCACCGACTGAGATGCCCCTGTCAAGACAGAACGGTCCTTCGGCACCGAGGAACACTCACGAGAGTGAACTTCAGCCCTGGGCCCGGTGGACCACCGCATAGTGAGTACGCCAGAAGGCGCCGGATCGGGCTGCGAACGGCGCCTGGACACCCCCCGCAGGAGGCACCGTGGAACCTCTTTTCCGTCTGGCCCTGTTACGTCCCGCCATTGCGCAGGACCCCGAGAACCCGAGCGTCGAACTGTCCCAGCAGACCGACTTCCAACGGGCCCTGTCCGTCGCGTCGAGCACGCCGGACCCCCGCCCCGAACTGCGGCGGGTGGTCGGCGAGTACGTCGCCGGTCCACTGTTCGTCGGGAAGCCCGAACAGGCCCCCCTCGCCAAGGAGACGGCCAGGTTCGCGGCCACGCTCGACCGGCTGCCCGCCCTGGCCTCGGCGAGAGCGGCGGCGGCAGCGGTCGAGACCCGTCCGGGCCCTGCCGCGCCGTCACCGCCCTCGCTGCGGGACACGGTGATCGCCGCCGTCCGGGACGCGTTCGGCGTGGCCCCGGCGGACGTCGTGCAGAGCGCGCCGTACAAGGATGCCGTGGCCCGGCTCCGGGACAGTGTGCTGGCCATCAAGTACCTGCCCGCCGAGCACACCAGACCGCTGGAAGAACTCGTTCGCCGGCTGCGTCACCTGGAGATCGTCTCGCGCCTCGTGACGCACACCGCCTTCCCGGCCGGCCCCCAGGAGTTGCGGCGGGCCCGCAGGCGTCCGCTGCGGCTGCCGGGTGCGACCGGGCTCGAACCCGTTCTGTCCACCCTCCAGGCCCGACGCAGGCAGCGGGAGAAGGAGGCCGAGGCCGCCGGGGTGCGGCGCGCACGGGCGGAACAACTGCTCAGCGTCTACCGGCAGTTGCGTACGGCGATCGGCGAACTCACCGGCCTGGGCGGCGAGCACTTCAGCGTCTCCGCGCAGAGCGAGTCGGCGGAGGTGCTGCCGCCCGCCGACTACACCCCGCCCGCCGAACTGGCCCGTCAGATCAGCTTCCACAGCCGTCTCGCGGAGGCCAACCTGCGGGCCCTGGGCGCTGGTACGGGAACCGGCGGCGGCGCGGTCGGCGGCACCAGCGCTGAAGCCGCGGCCGAGGAGCCCCCGCCGGATCCCGCGCAGCCCACGGTCGTGGCCGGGGCCGCGCAGCTCGCCGGCGAGGTCTTCGGCGCCAAGCCGGACCTGCTCGCGGGCAGCCCCGGCTTCATCCCGGCGGTCCTCAAGGAGCTGAGCTTCCGGCTCGGCCCCAACGCGGCGCAGCAGTTGTCGGAGGCCACCCGGACCCTGCTGACGGCACGCGGCATCGACGTGAGCGCCCAGCCGCTGGACCGGATCGTCGCCCTGCTCCAGAGCGAGGTCGACCGGACGGCCGCCGAGTTGGAGAAGCTGTTCGGGAAGCCGGCCAGACGCAGCGTGCGGCGCATCGGCGGCACGCTGGTCACCACCTCGACACCGCTGCCGTCGGTGTGGAACGCGATCACCGTCAGCGAACTGGATCCGATCGAGCAGATCCCGCTGGAGGGTGAGCGCGTTCCGGCCACCCAGGGCAGCGTGAAGCCGTCCGGAGTCGCCGATCTCCTCGTGGTCCGGCAGCAGTTGATCGGCTACGAGGGCGCGGACATCGCCCACATCGAGAACGTGCTCAAGGGCGAGACCAAACTGCGCGAGCACACCCGGCGGGAGGAGACCGAGCAGATCACCGTGCGGGAGACGGAGACGACCACCTCCGAGGAGCGTGAGCTGGAGTCGACCGACCGCTTCGAGATGAGCCGGGAGTCCAGTGCCGTCATCAAGGAGGACGCGGCGCTGAAGGCCGGGCTGACGGTCTCCGGGAAGTACGGACCCACGGTGGAGTTCTCGGCCTCCGCCGAAGGCTCCGTCTCCCGGTCGAAGGAGGAAGCGACCAAGTCGGCCTCCGACTTCTCCCAGGACGTCACCCAGCGCAGTGCCGGCAAGATCGCCGAGCGAGTGCTGGAGCGCACCTCGTTGCGGGTCACCACCGAGGTCACCGAGAAGAACACCCACACCCTGGACAACCACCCCGGCATCGAGCACATCTCCGGGGTCTACCAGTGGGTGAACAAGGTGTACCAGGCGCAGATGTTCAACTACGGGCTGCGCACCATGTTCGACTTCATGGTCCCGGAACCCGCCGCGTTCCTCATCCACACCCTCCAGTCGGCGCACGCGGGAGCCGTCCGGTTGGACAAGCCGCCGTCCTTCACCCTCCAGGCGAACCAGGTCGACGAGACCAACTACCACTACTGGGTGCAGGCGTACCAGGCGACGGACGTCACCCCGCCGCCCGAGATGTACGTGACCAAGTCCTTCGACTTCAAGGCGGGCGGCGGGGACAGCAAGACCAACTACAACCACTCCGGCCAGATCACCGTCGACGAGGGCTACCAGGCGTTCCAGGGGTCCGTGGCCTACCTGTGCGACGTCTGGGAGAGCCAGCACTCCCTGGACGTCGCGGTGGGTCGCAGGACGCACCGGTTCGGCCCGGGGGACAGCTGGGTGTGGATCACCATGCTGGACGAGGAGCAGGGTTCCCTTCCGGTCGCCGTCGACACCTTCCGCCTCTCCCAGGTCGCGGTGGCCGTCGAGGTCAAGTGCAGGCGCACCGAGCACGCGATGGAGAAGTGGCGGGCGGATACTCACGCCAAGCTGACCATCGCCTACCGCGCCCGGCTCGCCGAGTACGAGGAGAAACTCGCCGCCCTGACCCTGGAGGCCGGTGTCGGCATCGAGGGCCGCAACCCGCAGGCCAACCAGGAGCTGATCGCCCACGAACTGCGCAAGAACTGCGTGAGCATCCTGACGGCGCAGCACTTCGACCTCTTCGACGCGCTGGACATCGGGGCCGACGGCATCCCGCAGATCGACGTCGACGAGGCCGCGGCGGAGGGCGCCTACGTGCGCTTCTTCGAGCAGGTCTTCGAGTGGGAGCACATGACGTGGGTCGCGTACCCGTACTTCTGGGGCCGCAAGAGCCAGTGGGACGAGCGCCTCGCCTACGACGACCCCGATCCGTTGTTCAACCAGTTCCTCAAGGCCGGGTACTGCCGGGTCACGGTCCCCGCCCGCCTCGGCTTCGAAGGCGCCGTCGACCACTTCATGAACTTCGGCGAACTGTGGAACGGCGGCCCCCTCCCGACCGTGTCGAGCCCGCTGTACCTGCCGATCGCCGACGAGATCGCCGAACGGCTCGACCGGCCCGGTGACGAGATCCCCCAGGGCGAGCCCTGGACCGTACGCATCCCCACCAGCCTCGTACGGCTCCGCGCCGACGACCGACTGCCCCGCTGGGTGCAGAACGCCCAGGGCGAGTGGGTCGAGGACTGAGCGGATGAAACACTTCGTCCTGGTGGCGGGGTACGAACTGCCGCCCAAGAACCTTCCGTTCCGGGCCTACTGCGAGAACCGGATCAGACGGCTGGTCGCGGCCAACAAGGCCGGCGAGGACCTGGTCTTCCAGATCTTCGACGTCGGAAGCGGGGAGGTCGTCGCGCGGACCTTCACCTACCCGGGCGGCACCCGGACCGAGTCGGTCGCCGCGGTCCGCTCCTTCCTGCGGGTCACCCGGGCCCGGTACGACGGCCACGCGTTCAAGGACGGCCAGGACGGCGTCATGTCGGTCACGGACGTCTACGCGGCAGTACGGACCATCGGGGCGCGCGCACCCGGCACACTGATGGAACTAAGCTTCGTCTCACACGGCTTCTACGGCGGCCCGGTCCTGGTCAACAGCTATGACGACGGCATCGCGGAGCGGCCGTCCACCGTCCCCGGAGGCCGGCCCGTCCTGGTCCAGATGGGCAGCATGGCCCGTGACCCCGACGACAAGGATCCGCGTGCGAAGGACTTCCACGCGGCGAACATGGAGCCCGCGGAACTCGCCGCTTTCCAGGCGGCGTATCACCCCGACGGCATCAACTGGACCTGGGGTTGCGCGTTCGACGAGACCGTCCACCAGATCCTGACCAAGCTGGAGTTCCACCCCGAATACCGGTCCGCCGGTCTTCCGGACAGCAAGGCCCTGGCGTTCCGCAATCTCACCCAGGGCCAGGTCTACGTGCTCGAAAAGGGTCTGGGCACCACTTTCCCCGACCATCGGGAGGTCGACGTGACCTTCGGTGAGATGAAGCGGTTCTTCCGCAAGTACCTCCTGTCCTCCTACAGCCACGCCCTCGCGGTCGCCTCCCGGCGGAGGACCTTCGGCGGGCTGGTCGGCACCTACGCCGAACCGGACACCGGTCCCCGGCCGCTGATGCACATCAACAGCGGCTTCAGCAGGCACTTCACCTTCTACAAGAACTACTTCGGCTTCGCTTTCGACCCGGAGGGACGCCGGTACGGCCTGTACGACCCGGCCTTCGCCTGAGTCCCGATTCCCGGCACGGGCGCACGGCCCCTCGTCGGGCGGTGACGGAACCTGAGGATGGCCAAAAAGCACCACAGGTTCCGTCACCGGACCGGGCGTGGCTGCGGTAATCCAAGCCTCCGTAGGCCCCAGACCCTCACTATCTTCAATCAAGATGTTCTTCATCGAATCCTTTCGCTGGACGCGATGAAAAGGACGCGTCATGCTGGTTGGTGTGGGGGGCGTCATACGGCGGACTGAAAAACCTGCCCAGCCCAGAAAGGTCCCGTCATGCGTGCTCTGCGTTTCGATCACTTCGGCGATCCCCGAGTCCTGTCGCTCGCCGAGTTGCCCGACCCCGTGGCGGGGGACGGCGAGGCCGTGGTGGCCGTCCGGGCCGCCTCGGTGAACCCGTCGGACCTGAAGAACATCGCCGGCCAGTTCGAGGACACCACCCTTCCCCGGATTCCCGGCCGCGACTTCGCCGGCGTCGTCGTCGACGGCCCCCGTGACTGGGCCGGCGTCGAGGTCTGGGGCACCGGAGGCGACGTCGGCTTCACCCGCGACGGCTCACACGCTGAGACGATCACCGTTCCGGCGGCGGCGCTGGCCCGCAAGCCCGAGCGGCTGAGTTTCGAGGAGGCCGCGACCGTGGGCGTCAACTTCGTCACCGGCTGGCTCGGTGCCGTCGAGGCCGCCCAGCTGGCCAAGGGCGAGACCATCGCCGTGTTCGGTGTCTCCGGCGGCGTCGGCCGCGCCGTGGCCCAGATCGCCCACGCCCTCGGCGCGCATGTGATCGGTCTGGCCCGGTCCCACCCGGCCGACGGCAGCCCGACCGCATCCGTCATCGACGAGTTCGTGGCGCTGGACGGCGCCCCGCAGGACATCGCCGGCCAGATCAAGCAGCGCACCGGCGGCAGGGGCGCGGACGTGGTGTACGACGCCGTCGGCGGTGTCACCACGCCCGCCGCACTGGCCTCCCTGGCCCCGCGCGGCCGACTCGTGGTGATCAGCGTCGTGGGCACCCGGACCGTCGAGACCGACCTGGTCGCCCTGTACCGCAACGAGAGCCGTGTCCTCGGCTGCAACAGCGCACGCTACGACGTCGTCGAGTCGGGCGCACGGCTCCAACGGCTCACACCCTTCTTCGAATCCGGACAGTTCACCCCGCCGCCCATCACCGGCCGCTACGGCCTGGAGCACGGCCAGGACGCCTACCTCGCGGTGGAGAACGGGATCCGTGGCCGCGTCGTCATCTGCCCCTGAAGCCGACTCCTCGTGACATCCGCGCTGGAGGACCCACCCCGGAACCCGCCCTCATGAGCCTGACCCCCGGACCGAACGGTTCACCGGACCGCACCGCCCCCGCCACCGCGCTCACCTGGCGAACGGTGGCACGGGGCAGTGCCTTGGAGTGCCTGCTGGCGACGGTGCTCCTCTTCGGCGTGACCACGATCGTGCGCTGGGTCGCGGGCCCGTCGCCCGTGTCGGCGGCGATCCCCCGGATCCACCAGGAACTGCTCGTCATCGGCGCGTGTGTCGGGGTGCTGCTCGCGCTGCTGATCCTCAGCCCGGCCGGAAAGGCGTCAGGTGGGCACATCAATCCGGCCATCTCGCTCGCCATGTGGCGCTTCGGCCTCTTTCCCGGTGCGGCGGTCGTCCCGTACAGCGTGGCGCAGCTCGCCGGATCCCTCCTCGGCACGCTGGCGGGGCGCGCCGTATGGGGCCCGGCCCTGGGCAGACAGCCGGTCGGCGACGCCGCGTTGCAACCCGGGCCCGGCTGGTCCTCCGGAGCGCTGTTCGCCGGCGAGGCCGCCTCGATGGGGATCATCGTTCTGCTCGTCGGGGTGTTCCTCGCGGTGCCCGGACTGGTCCGGCTGGTCCCCTGGCTCGTCGGGCTCCTGATCGGGGCGGCGATCGCCCTGCTGGGGACCACGACCGGTGGGTCGGTCAACCCGGCCCGCCAGTTCGGACCGGCCCTCACCGCCGGGCGGCTGGACTTCCTCTGGGTCTACCTGCTGGCACCCCTGGTGGGCGCGTTCGTGGCAGCCGCGTTCCGCAACGTCCTCGTCCGCCGCGGGTCGGGCAGGCCACGCCGAGGCGGAGCGGACCCGGGCGACGCCGCCCGCCCGCGGGCACGCCACCGCCGTCCCGACGCGTCCGCGACTCCTCCTGCGGACGGCGGCCCTCGGGACGGTGTCCGCCGACGGACCGGGTTCGCGGCCCCGGCCCACGGCCCCTGAACGGCACCCGGCCGATCCGGGGCCCGCGATCACTTCTCGTCGCCCTTTCCAGGACCCGTGCCGCCGTCGACGATGTCCAGGACCGACATCATCCCCATGTCCTCGTGGTTGAGGAGGTGGCAGTGCAGCACGGTCCGCCCGGTGAAGTCCTTGAACCGGATCCGCAGGACGAGCTTCTGTCCGCGCAGGATGTTGACCGTCTCGTGCCAGGCGTAGGCGGGGTCCACGGGCTTTCCGTTGAGGGACATCACCTGGAACTGGTTGGTGTGGACGTGGAAGGAGTGGTCCTCCTGCGTGTCGTTGGTGACGGTCCACTCCTCGACGGTGTTGAGCCGGGAGACGAAGTCAATGCGGTTCGGGTCGTAGTACTTGCCGTTGATGTAGTACTTGTCAGGGTTCTGTTGCTCCGTGTACACCATCGTCTTGCGGTCGGCGATCCGGGCGTGGGTGAGGTCGTCGAGGGGCCCGAAGAGGGACGGGAGAGCGGCCCGCGCCACCGGAGAACCGCCGGTGGCGACCGTCGCCAGGTTCACCTGCGGGAAGCTGTTGCCCGCCGGCCCGGTGTAGAACGGCTGCGTCTCCAGTTGGGCGGTGCCCGCCTCACCTCCCTGCACCAGCACGTCGTACCGGGCGGCGGCCGGGATGATCAGCGTGTCCGTGGAGTAGATCCGGTGGACGGGATAACCGTCCTGCGCGATCACGTGGAAGGTGGTCCCCTTGAGGTGCAGCTTGTAGTAGATGTTGGCGCCGATGTTGGCGAGCCGCCACAGCTGGGTCTCCCCCGGACGGATCCGGATCACGGGATTCTGCTGGCCGTTGACCGTGCGGTTGGTCGGGGGCTGGATCTTCAGCGGATAGACATGGATCTCGTCGCCCTGGATCTGATTGTCCTTCAGGGCGACCACGCGCTCCGTGATGTCGCGCAGGGAGGGCGGCAGGTACGTCCGCAGCCCGTCGACGATGATGAGGCCCGATTCACCACCGGCCACTTGCGGGGCCGAGTACATGTCGATGTGCGAGTGGTACCAGTACGTGCCCGGCGTGATGTCCCGCGGCAGCTGGTAGGCGTAGTTGTAGGTCGTGTTGGGCTTGATGGAGAGGAAGATGTCGTCGGCCGGCGGGCGCGGGGACACGTGCAGCCCGTGTGTGTGCAGGTTGGTGTCCGGTGTGACGCCCTGCCACTTCTTCCCGACGCGGTTCACCATGGCCAGCTCGATGCGGTCGCCCGGCCGGACCCGGAGCGTGGGCGGCATGTAGCGGCCGTTGTAGGTCAGCGCCCACAGCTTCCGGTCGCCCACCCACACCTTGCGCCGTTCCACCACGAGGGTGGTCCGCAGCACTCCGTTCCGGCTCACCACCTCCGGGGGGTTCTGGAGGTCGGCGCCCCTGGTGTGCTCCCCGGCCGGCGACACATCGGCTCCCGTCCGTTCGGACTGGGCCGCGTCACAGCCGGACAGCCAGGTCATGGCAAGCGCCAAGGCAACCAGGAGCCGAGCCACCTTGGACATTGGGCGCATGACAGTCTCTCTCTCGGCGGACGGTCCTCGGGCGGGCCGAAACCGGGCGGGCCGGACATGACGGACCCCGGTCCGTGTGCGTGGCGCGCTGGGACCGGCAGGGCAGGGCTGTCAGGCCCGTCAACCGTGGAAGATAGTGCGCAATTGTCATTTTTAGTGATCTGACACTCCGTCGGATCCCGGACACCTGACCCGAAAGAGGCAACCGCCAAAGCCTCTGAACGCCGTCCGGTGAATGACCTTCGAAGGCATTCCCGCCGCCACGCCGCTCCGGCCGGCACACGGAGATTCTTACGGCTCTCCCGGCGGGTGACACCGGCAGATCATTGCACAATTACCGGACATACAACTAAATTTGCTACCACTGCTTCGAGAGGTCACCGGCAGACGGGGGCAAGGGATGAGCGCGGACGCCCGATTCGCGGTGCCGACCGGGAAGCCGTTGGGCCCCGGGACCGGGCCGTACGGAACCGGCCGGAGCGACGACAGGTCCGGGTGCCGTACGTGCGCGCGCGTGCCGATACCCGGGCCCGCCCCTATCTCCGTGCGGGCGGTCTCAGCGGCGGTGAACCAACCCCGCGGCGCGACGACTCGCCCCTGTCCCCAAAAGGCATGCGGTGGCGCTGACTTGGCGGTGACCCGCGCAGGGAAGGACAGACCCGTCGATGACCGATCGCACGACGAAGACCCGGGCCAGGACGCGTGGCTTTCGTGCGGGCGACGGCCCGCAGCTGGTGGCGGCGTGGTGCCGCGCCGCGCCCGCCGACCCGGTCACCCCGGACCGCTTCCGCTCGACGGTCCTGCTCGACGCCAACTTCGACCCTGAAGGACTGCGGATCGCGGTCGACGGCGACCGTGTCGTCGGCGCCGCCTACGCGGTGCGCCGACTGACACCGATGTCCGGCACCGACCTGGAACCGGAGCAGGGCTGGATCCCGTTCTTCTTCGTCGACCCGGCCGCCCGCGGGCGCGGCCTCGGCCGCGAACTGCTGACCGACGCCCTCGACTGGCTGCACGGCCACGGCCGTACCCGGGTCGACTTCTCCTCGTACACCCCGAACTACGTCCTGCCCGGCCTGGACGGAGCGGCGTACCCGGAAGCAGCCGGGCTCCTTGAGTCCCTGGGCTTTCGCACGCTGTACGAGGCGGCGGCGATGGACCGGTGCCTGGTCGGCTACCGCCTCCCGGACGACGTCGCGCGCCGCTTCGACGAACTGACGGCGCGGGGCCACCGGTTCGCCACCCCGGCCGACGACGACCTGGTGGAACTGCTGGCGCTCGCCGGGCAGCGGTTCAGCCCGGACTGGGCGCGCGCGATCCGGGAGTGCCTGGCCGCGGGCACGCCGCTCGACCGGATCGTCGTCGCCCGGGACCCCGCGGGCCGCCTGGCCGGCTGGGCGATGCACGGCGCGTACGGGTCCGTGGACGAGCGGTTCGGCCCGTTCGGCGTGCTGCCGGAGCTGCGTGGCGCCGGACTCGGCAAGGTCCTGCTCCACCTGGTGCTGGAGCGGATGCGGGCGCACGGTGCGCACTCCGCGTGGTTCCTGTGGACCGGCGAGCGGTCCCCGGCGGGCCGGCTGTACCGCACGGCCGGTTTCACCACGACCCGGTTGTTCCGCGTGCTGCGCCGGGAGACCCCCCGATGACGTCGTCCCGCCGCACCGGCGGACTGAGCCGCCGTCACTTCTCGCTCGCGCTGCCCTCGGCGCTGCTCGCGGCCGGCTGCGCCGCGCCCCACCGGGGCACCGGGCGCCCCGGTGATCCGATCGTCCTCACCCTGCTGTCCCACTATGCGAGCGGAGCGCTCAAGGCGGCGCTGCAGGGCCCGGTCGACGAGTGGAACGCCACGCACGACCGGGTCAGGGTCGAGACGAAAGCCGTCGAGTTCACCGACCTGCTGACCACGTTCATGGTCCGGCAGGCCGCGGGCCAGGGCACCGACATCCTCCACCCGTACTGCCTGTGGAACGGCCAGCTCGTCCGGGCCGGTGTCCTGCGCCCCGCTCCGGCCGAGCACGCCGAGGAGATCACGCGCCGCTACGGCGGAGCCGCGGCCCGCTCCTCGTCGGTGCGGGGCACGGTCTACGGCTACCCCACCGAGGTGCAGACGTACGCCCTGTACTACAACAGGCGACTGCTGCGTGAGGCCGGCGTCGACGGCCCTCCGCGCACCTGGCGGGAGCTGGAGGAGACGGCCTACCGCACCACCGAACGGGACCGGTACGGCAACACGCTGGTCCAGGGGTTCGGGCTGTCGACCATCGACGACTCCACCACCGTCGGCCAGACCCTCGCCCTGCTGGGCGCCGCCGGCGGGACGTTCGTCTCCGCGGACGGCAGGAGCACCACCATCGACTCCGCGGCCGGCCGGGCCGTGTTCGACCTGGAGCACCGGCTCGTCGCCAACGGCGCGAGCGCCCCCGGCGTCAATGTCTACAAGGCGTTCCCGTCCGGGCAGGTGGCCATGGTGGTCAGCGCGGGCTGGTGGACCGGGAGCCTGAAGGCCCTGATGGGCAACGACTACCGTGACGTCGGCGTCGCGCCGCTGCCCCTCCCCGACCTGGCCGACGCGCGGGCCACCCTCGCCACCGGCTTCATGCTGGGGGTCAACGCGGCCAGCGAACACCCCCGCGAGGCATGGGAGTTCCTGCGCTGGCTCAACACCGAGAAGGTGGGGGTGCAAAGCGCCCGGAAGGGGGCGGCGGCAACCCGGATGAGTTCGCTCCAGGTGTCGGCCGGTTCCATGACCGGCCGTGCCGACGACATGCGCACGCTCCTGAGCGCGGGCGGCGGCGACCCCAATCTGCGCCCCTTCCTGGACGCCCTGGAGTACGCGGTGCCGGAGCCGAACGGGCCGGGCGCGCAGCAGGCCAAGTCGCTGCTGCGCAAGAACATCGAGGCGTTGTGGACCGGTCAGCAGTCGGTCGACGAGGCGCTGCGCACCACTCGCCGCCAGGTCGATCAGGAGATGTCCCGCGCATGGTGAACACGCTGACGTCGGTGACGACCGGGCGGACGCACGACCCGCGCTCCACCGGGGCGGCCGTCGACGACCGCGGCCCGGCCCGGCGCCGGCGCCGCCAGGCCGTCGTCGCCTATCTCTTCCTGGCGCCGACACTGCTGTTCTTCGCGGTCTTCCTGATCCTGCCGCTCGGCTTCGCGCTGCTGCTGTCGCTGTCCCGCTGGACCGGTTTCGACCTCGGTGACATCGATCCGGTCGGCCTGGACAACTTCGCCGGTCTCTTCGCGGACGGGTCGACGTTCCTGACGCCGATCCTCACCAACACGCTGCTGTTCGCCCTGGGCACCGTGGCCCTCACCCTGGCCGGCTCGGTGCTCGTGGCCGTCTGCATCGACAGACTGCGGTTCCAGGGGTTGTGGCGCACCCTGTACTTCCTGCCGATCGTGACGACCGTCGTCGCCGTCGGCAACGTCTGGAAGTACATGTACGAGCCGGGCGGCCTGGTCAACGGCGTGCTCAACGCCCTCGGACTCGGCTCGGTGGCGTTCCTCCAGGACCCGGACACCGCGCTGCCCTCGGTGGTGGTCGTCCAGGCATGGGCCTCGGTCGGCTCGGCGATCCTCGTCCTGACGGCCGGGCTGAAGTCCGTTCCCGAGTCGTACTACGAGGCAGCCGCGCTCGACGGCGCCGGGCCCGTCACCGTCTTCTGGAAGATCACGCTGCCGCTGCTGCGGCCGTCCCTGCTGTTCGTGTGCGTCACCCAGTTCCTCACCGGGCTCCAGTCCTTCGCGCTGATCATCGTGATGACCAGGGGCGGACCGGGTGACGCGACGAACGTGGCCGCGCTGGAGATGTACCGGCAGGCGTTCTCGTACGGCGACTGGGGCACCGCGAGCGCCGCCGCCTTCGTGCTGTTCCTGGTGGTCCTCGTGGTCACCCTGGCGCAGTTGTGGTTCTTCCGGCGCAAGGGGGAGGACGCGTGAACCGCCGCCGTTTCCCGTGGCTGTCGTATCTGGTCGTCGTGACCGGCGCCGTCCTCACGGTGGTGCCGTTCCTCGACATGGTGATGACGTCCTTCAAGGGGCCCGGCGAAGCGGGCACGCTGCCCTACCGGTTCCTGCCCGAGGCGTTCGACCTGTCCAACTACCGGGCGGCGATCGACCAGCTCGACCTGCCGGTGCTCTTTCGCAACAGCGTCGTCGCCACCGCCGTGATCACCGGATCGGTGCTGCTCACGTCGTCACTCGCCGGCTACGCGCTCGCCAAACTCCGCTTCCCCGGCCGGGACCTGGTCTTCCGTCTCGTGCTGTCGACGATGATGTTCCCGCCGTTCCTGTTCTTCGTCCCGCACTTCCTGATCCTGGTGCACTGGCCGCTGGCGGGCGGCAACGACCTGTTCGGGCGCGGCGGGGCGGGTCTGACCGTCAGCATCGCGGCGCTCGCCATGCCGTTCCTCGTCAACGGCTTCGGGATCTTCCTGATGCGCCAGTTCATGGTGTCGATCCCGGACGAGGTCATCGAGGCCGCGCGACTCGACGGGGCCGGCGAGTTCGCCGTGTGGTGGCGGATCGTGGTGCCGCAGACCAGGCCGGTGGTGGTGACGCTCGGGCTGCTGACCTTCGTCGACGCCTGGAACGAGTACATCTGGGCACTGCTCGTCTCGACCGCCGACCCGGAGGTGATGACCCTGCCGGTCGGCATCCAGCTCCTTCAGGACTACGTCGACCCGACCCGCACACTGCCCGTCGTCATGGCCGGACTGGTCCTGAGCGTCCTTCCGGTCCTGGTCTTCTTCCTGCTGCTGCAGAAGTACTACATCCGCGGCGTCATGCTCAGCGGGCTGAAGTAGACCGGGCACCGGATCAGGACGTCGCGGTGCCGGAGAGCAGAGCCCTGGCCTGGAAGGCGATCCACAGTTCGGTGAGGTCGGCGGTCTCGGCGAGCAGGCGGCCGGTGAGCTGTTCCACTCGCTGCATCCGGTACATCACCGTCTGCTTGTGCACGTTCAGGGCGGCCGCTGTCCGCTGCCACGACCGGCGGTGCCGCAGGAAGGTCTCCAGCGAACCGGTCAGGTCGGTCCCGTTGGCCTCGTCGTAGTCGAGCAACGGGCCGAGGACCCGGTCCGCGACCGCCTGTGCCTCCTCGATGCTGCGCAGCACCGTGTAGGTCGTCTCGTCGCCGTAGCGGGCCCTCCGCCCGGGTGCGGTGCGGGCCAGGGACAGCGCCCACACCGCCTCGCGCCGGGCCGCGGGGATCCGCTCGGGGCTGCCGACCGTGGTGCTCACGCCGAGTGCCGTCCGCGGTCCGAGCCTGTGGTGCAGGGCGGCGAGATCGCGCGGGTCGTCGCGGAGCAGGGCGAGGAACAGGTCGCCGCGTTTGAGGAGCAGGTGGGGGATGCGGCGGCGGCTCAGCGTCAGATGGAGGTCCCGCTGTCCGGGGCCGTCGTCGTGGTGTGCGGCCACGACGAGGGCGTGGGCGCAGTCGAGTCCGGTGGCCGCCAGTTCCCGGCGGGCGGTGGGGCCGTCGATGCGGGTGTCGAAGAGATGGGCGAGGAGTTCGGCGCCCAGGCGGCGCTCGTGTTCCCGGACCATCGCCTGGTGGGCGGTTTCCACGGCGGCGGCGGTGGCCAGGTGGTGCAGCAGAGAGGTGTCCATGCCGGGCAGGTCCACAGCGACGAGGACCGCGGGTTCCGCGGCGGGGACCTCCACCGCCAGTGCCGTGGCGCGGCCGGCCGGCTGGAGGTGCAGCACTCCGGGGATCCGGCCGTCGTGTGCGCCGACGCCGGCGAGCAGCGCCTCGCGCAGCGCGGGGTCCGGTTCCGGGGCCGTCGGGTCGACGGGGTGGCCGGTGGAGGTGTCGAGCAGCAGCAGAAGGCAGCCGAGATCACGGCCCAGCCGGGCGATGGGTGAGTCACCGGTCCGGCCGCCCAGGGTGTCCCTCAGTGCGCCGTAGATCCGTTCGATCTGGCCGAAGCGCGCGGAGTCCTCGCCCGAGTTGGCGTCGGCGACGGCGCGCGCCACCGCGGCGAAACTGACCGAGTACGACGCGGTGAGCACGGCCAGGTCCCGTTCCTCCGCCGCCGCGCGCAGCGCGCCGCGCAGTGCGGGCATCTGGGGGTCCTCGCCGACCACGATGCCGCTGGCGCCGGCGTCGGCACAGCTGTGCAGCAGGGCGGCCTGGGCGGCGCCGTCCGCCGGGAGCGTGCGCCCGTTGCGCATCAGCAGTTCGCCGCCCGCCATCCAGTCCCACGGGCTGTCGAGATCGGAGGCGTGGGCCCAGGAGACGGTTCTGTCCAGGCCCGACGCACCGGCGAAGAGGACGAGACGCAGGTGGGGCAGGTTCAGCACGTCTGCGACGGTGGCACGCACGGCTCCTCCGTAGGGTTTGTGTGTTCCCAGTGATTGTGTTGTGCGATCACTCAAATGGCAATCTGCGATTGTGGTTTTCGCGCGGTGGAGCTTCCGCCTGCCGCGCCGCAGACTCCCTGCAGTCCGGCCTCCCGGATGGACGGACAGTGACGTGAGGCCCCCTGGACGGGGCAGGCAAGGAGACGGCGGATGACCGAGCATCCGGCTGCGTCCCGGACAGCGGGCGCCGGAGCGACGACGGACTACGGGGGCGAGAGCCGCCTCAACCGGGGGTTCAGCCTGCGTTCGGCCTTCTCCCTGGCCTTCGCGGACGTGTCCCCCATCGTCGCGCTGTACGCGATCTTCACCCTGGGGCTGTTCTCGGCGGGCCCGGCCTTCGTGTGGGCCTTCCCGATCGTGCTGGTCGGACAGTTGCTCGTGGCATGTGTCTTCGGTGAGCTCTCCTCGCGGTGGCCGTACGCGGGAAGCGTCTACCAGTGGGCCCGGCACGTGCGGGGCACCTCGTGGGGGTGGGTGGCCGCCTGGGCGTACGCCTGGGGGCTCACGATCGCCCTGTCCACCCTGGCGTACGGGGCAGCCGGCTTCCTGTTGCCTGCGCTCGGGGTGGACGACCCCGGACGCACGGTGACCGTCGGCGCGGCGATAGCGATCCTGGCCGTGGGGAGCGTCGCCAACATGGTGGGCCGCAGGGTCCTGAAGGTGATGGTCGTGGCCAGCATCGTCTGCGAGGTCGTCGGCTCGGTGGGCCTGAGCACCATTTTGCTGCTGTTCCACCGGGTCAATCCGCTGCACGTGCTCGTCGACGGCTTCGGCACCCAAAGCACCGGCTCCTGGCTGGGCGGGCCGCTGCTGGTCGCCACCGCCTACGTCGGGTGGTCGTTCGTGGGCTTCGAGGCGGCGGGCTCCATCGCCGAGGAGGTGGAGGAGCCGGAGCGCAACGTGCCCAAGGCGATCATCCTGTCGCTGCTGTGTGTGGCGGCGATCGTGATGTACTCCAGCGTCGCCCTGGTGCTCGCCATCCCCGACCTCCAGCACGTCATGGCGGCCAAGACCGGCGACCCGGTGACCCGGACGCTGGTCAGCCAGCTCGGATCGGTGATCGCCCGCCCGCTGCTGGTGCTGTTCGTGATCGGGTTCCTGTCCAGCTTCCTCGCCGTCCAGGCGGCCGTCTCGCGCTGTCTTTGGGGTTCGGCCCGGGACGACGCCCTGCCGGGTTCGAAGAAGCTGGCGAAGCTGGCCGGTCCCGAAAGACTCCCGGTGAACGCCATCGCGCTGACCGGCGTCGTCGCCGCCGTGCTCGTCCTGCTCGCCGGCTCCAGCCTCTACGGGGTGCTGGTGAACTTCACCACCATGGGCTTCCAGATCGCCTTCGGTGTTCCCGTCGTGGGCGCGGCCATCGCCCGGCTGCGCGGGAAATGGCGGCCCGGGGCCTTCAGCCTCGGCCGCTGGGGCACCCCGGTGACCCTGCTCGCCGCCCTGTGGGCGGTCGCCCAGACCGTCAACATCGCCTGGCCGCGCTCGTCCATGGGCGACACCTGGTACCTGCGGTGGAGCATGATCCTCACGACCGCGCTGCTCGCGGTCGCCGGTGCCCTCGTCTTCGCCTTCGTCCGCAAGCAGATCAAGCAACCTCTGGCCGACCGCCTCCACGCGGACGGTCCCGGGGCGGCCCCGGCCGCCTCCACACAGCCGGTCACCAGCCCGGGAGTACCGGGAGACGTGCGAAAGGGATCAGCATGAGCACGCGCACCTCGCAGCGAGTGGCCCTCGTCACCGGCGCGGGCAGCGGCATAGGCCAGAGCATCGCGGCGGAACTCGGCGCGGCCGGATGGGCCGTCGCCGGCCTGGACCTCCGCCCGCCGCGGGACGCGGCGACCGCCCTGATGCTCGCCGCCGACGTCGCGGACGCGGATTCCGTGCGCACCGCGGTGGGCCGCGCGGAAGCGGCACTGGGTCCCATCGACGCGCTGGTGAGCGCGGCCGGTCACTACGCGTCCGCACCGGTCGCCGAGATCACCCCCGAGCAGTGGACGCGGATGCTGCGGGTGCATCTCGGCGGGCTGGCCAACACCGCGCGGGCGGTGCTGCCTTCGATGGCCGAACGCGGTGGCGGCAGTGTCGTCGCGATCACGTCCGAGCTGGCGATCGGCGGCGGCGAGGGCGAGGCGCACTACGCCGCCGCCAAGGGCGCGGTCATCGGGCTCGTCCGCAGCCTGGCGGCCGAGTTCGCCGCCCGCGAAGTCCGCGTCAACGCGGTCGCCCCCGGCCCGACCGACACCCCGCTGCTCGCCGCCGACTCGCCCTGGCGGGCACCGGAGTACCTGGCGACTCTGCCGGCCCGGCGGCTCGGGCGTCCCGACGAGGTCGCCGCCACGGTGCGGTTCCTCCTTGAGGAGGGCACGTTCTGCACCGGTGAAGTCCTCTCCCCCAACAGTGGAGCCGTGATCTGACCATGGGAAACCCGACACGAACCCTGGCGGGCGCGACCGCCCTGGTCACCGGAGCGGCACAGGGGATCGGGCAGGCCGTCGCCGTCCGCCTGGCCGAGGCGGGAGCCCGCGTCGCCGTCAACGACCGGGTGCGCACGGCCGCCCTGGACGCCGTCGCCGCCGCGACGGGCGGCGTGCCCGCTCCCGCCGACATGGCCGACCGGGAGGAGGTACGCGCCCTGGTCGACGGGCTGCACCGGGAGATCGGTGACATCGACGTCCTGGTGTGCAACGCGGCCTACATGACCATGGGCGGTTTCACCGGGCACGACGAGGACGACTGGTGGCGGGTCGTCGACACCAACCTCAGCGGCACCTTCCACCTCGTACAGGCCGTGCTGCCCGGCATGCGCCGCCGCGGCCGGGGCCGGATCGTCGTGCTCGCCTCCGAATGGGGCGTCACCGGCTGGCCCGAGGCAGGCGCCTACGCCGCCTCCAAGGCCGGGCTGATCTCCCTCGTCAAGAGCCTGGGCCGGGAGCTGGCACCGGAGGGCATCGTCGTCAACGCCGTCGCACCGGGCGTCGTCGACACCCCGCAGCTCCAGGTCGACGCGCGGGCCGCCGGACTGCCCCTGGACGCCATGCACCGGCGCTACGCGGACGGCATTCCGCTCGGCCGGATCGGCCGCCCGGAGGAGATCGCCTCCGCGGTGGCCCTGCTCGCCGACTTCCGCATCGGCTCCTTCGTGGGCCAGACCATCCAGATCAACGGAGGAACCACCCGATGCCGCGTCTGAACGACCCCGACGAGCGCACGACCGCACCCGTCGGCCAGACCGACGGCCAGTCCAGCCCCCGCTACGCGGGCCTGACCACCTTCGCCCGGCTGCCCCGCATCCAGGACGTACCGCGCCACGACGTGGCCGTCGTCGGGGTGCCGTTCGACAGCGGCGTGACGTTCCGGCCCGGAGCCCGCTTCGGGCCCTCCGCGATCCGCGAGGCGTCCCGGCTGCTGCGTCCCTACAACCCGCGGCTCGACGTGATGCCGTTCAGCGACCAGCAGGTCGTCGACGCAGGCGACCTGCCGTGCAACCCGTTCGACATCGCGCAGGCCGGCAAGGAGATCGAGGAAGCCGCCCACGCCCTGATCCGCGACGGGCAGCGGCTGGTCACCCTCGGCGGCGACCACACCATCGCGTATCCGCTGCTGCGGGCGATGAACCGGGTGCACGGGCCGGTGGCCCTGGTGCACTTCGACGCCCATCTCGACACCTGGGACACCTACTTCGACGCGCCCCTGACCCACGGGACCCCGTTCCGGCGGGCCGCGGAGGAAGGGCTGTTCCTGCCCGGATCGAGCGCGCACGTCGGCATCCGCGGCTCCCTCTACGACCCCCAGGATCTCGCGGACGACGCGGAGCTGGGCTTCACGATCGTGCACTGCGCCGACCTCGACACGCTGACGGTGCGTGAGGTCGTCGACCGGCTGCGGCAGCGGATCGGCGACGCCCCGCTGTACGTCTCCGTCGACATCGACGTACTGGATCCCGCCCATGCGCCGGCGACCGGTACCCCCGAGGCCGGCGGCATGACCAGCCGGGAACTGCTCGGCATCCTCCGCGGGTTCAAGGGCCTCGATCTCGTCGGGGCGGACGTCGTCGAGGTCTCCCCCGCCTACGACCACGCCGACATCACCAGCGTCGCCGCGGCCAACATCGCCTACGAGTTCGTCTCCCTGTGCACGAAAGGGTCCTGATGACACCTCAGCCCGCACAGCCGGTCGTGTGGCCGCGGGGCCGGCGCGCGGCCGCCTGTTTCAGCTTCGACGTCGACGCGGAATCCGCGGTGCTGCACGAGCATCCCCAGGCGGCACACCGCATGTCCGTGATGTCCCACCAGTCCTACGGGCCGCTGGTCGGCGTCCCGCGACTGCTGCGCATCCTGGACCGGCGGGGAGTGCGCGGCACCTTCTTCGTGCCGGGCTTCACCGCCCGCCGCTACCCGGACACCGTGCGCGCCATCGTCGACGGCGGTCACGAGATCGCCCACCACGGCTATCTGCACGAGCCGCCGGCCGGGGTGGACGCCGGGACCGAGGCCGGCCACCTCGACCGCGGCCTGGACGCCCTGGAGGCGGTGGCCGGGGTGCGGCCGGTGGGCTACCGGGCACCGATGTGGGAACTCAGCTACCACTCCCCACGCCTGCTGGCCGAACGCGGCTTCCTGTACGACAGCAGTCTGATGGACGCCGACGTCCCCTACGAACTCGCCGTGCCCGGCGGTCCGTCGTCCCTGGTCGAGATTCCCGTCCAGTGGGCCCTCGACGACTGGGAGCAGTACTGCTACCTGCCCGGGATCTCCGGCAGCGGCCTCATCGAGAGCCCTCGCAAGGCGCTGGAGATCTGGACCCTGGAGTTCGAGGCGATGCGCCGGGAGGGAGGTTGCTTCGTCATGACCTCGCACCCGTTCCTGTCCGGTCGCCCCTCCCGCGCCGCCGCCCTGGACGAACTGATCGCGCGGGCCGTGGACAGCGGGGACACCTGGGTGGCTCCGCTGTCCGAGATCGCCCGGCACATCCGCTCGCTCGGCCTGCGGCCACGTGTGCTCGCCCCGCCCGACCCGGCTGCTTGAGCGCGGCGGGCCGGGGTCCTCGTCCGTGTCGGCGGACGGTCCGCGGGACAGCGAACGCCGGGCCGGGACCGGTGCCGACCCGGCGGCGGTGCCGGACCGGGAGCCGCACGCCCGGCACCCGTGTCACCGGACACCAACCCCACCTGGTCACTTGCCCTCAACCGCGGTTGAGCTGGTGGGCTTCTCGACGACCCGTCCCGTCGAGGAGAGCGAGCGGACAACGTGGAATCCACAACAGCAGAGGGCGCGAAGGCCCCGGCCGCGGCCCGGCCGTCGCCGCTGACCCTTCCGGTGGTCCTGGCCGGAGTGGTGCTGGTGGCCATGTCGATCTCCGGCACGGCCGTGGCCCTGCCGGAGATCGGGCGTGAGCTGAACGCCTCCGGCCCGGCCCTGAACTGGGTCGTGGCCGGCTACAACCTGGCGTTCGCCGCGATGACGCTGGTCGCCGGCTCGACCGCGGACCGGGTGGGCCGCCGCAGGACCTTCGTCGTCTCGGCACTGATCTTCTCGGCCGGGTTCCTCGCCACCGCGGTGAGCCCGTCGATCGTGCTCACCGACACCGCGCGCATAGTTTCCGGCGCGGGCGGCGCCGGGATCATGGCGGCGGGCGGTGCCCTCCTCGCCTCCGGTTACCAAGGAGCCGCCCGCAACCGGGCGTTCGCCCTGATGGGCACCATGGCGGGGGTCGGCATCGCCGTCGGTCCGACCCTGTCCGGTCTGCTGATCTCGGCGACGGGCTGGCGGGGCAGCTTCGCGGTGTTCACCGTCATCGCGCTGCTCGTGGCGCTCGGCGGGACGCGGGTCCGCGAGTCCCGGTCCGCCGCGGGGCGGACCGACTGGGTGGGCAGCGTCCTGTTCGTGGCCGCTCTCGCCCTGCTGATGTTCGCCCTGCTGGAGGCGCCCTCCCTCGGCTGGACCGACCCTGCCGTGGTCGGCACGGCCGGCGGCGGACTCGTGGCGCTCATCGCCTTCGCCGCCGTGCAGCGCCGCAGCGCCTCGCCGGTCCTGGACCCGGCGCTGGTCGCGAACCGCGGGTTCCTGGGATGGAGCCTGGCCACCCTGACGACCTCGATCGGGTTCCTGGGAGTGCTGGTCTTCCTGCCGACGTACCTCCAGTCCGCCGCCGGCCTCACCCCAGCCGCGGCGGGCGCGGCGATGCTGTTGCTGACCGCTCCCGTGCTGGTCATGCCCATGGCCGCGGTGACCCTCGTCGCCAAAGGAGTCCCGGCACGCCTGCTGATCGTCCTGGCTCTGCTCCTGGTCGCCGCGGGCAACCTCTGCCTCGTGACACTGGGTCCCCGGGGCACTGTCGTGATCGCCGCGCTCCCGCTGCTGATGATCGGGGTCGGCATGGGCATGTCCTTCGGCATCACCGACGGTCAGGCCATGTCCCTCGTCCCTGCCGATTCCGTCGGCATGGCGGCGGGCTTCCTCAACACGCTGCGCGGCGCTGCCGAGGCCATGGTGATCGCCGCGTTCGGCGCCGCGCTGCTCGGTTTCCTCACCAGCCGCCTGGGAGACAGCGGCCAGGCCGCGGCCGTCAGTTCCGGACGGCTCACCGCTGCCGACCGGGGGTCAGAACTGGCGGCGTTCACCCGGGCGTGGCACCTGACCCAGCTCGGCATCGGTGTGCTGTGCCTGGTGCTGTCGGCCGTCGTCGTGGTCCTCGTCGCGGGCCGTCGCCCCCGGCGGACGGCCTGAACGAGGTCATACTGGAACCAGGAGGTCGCGTTGCGCACCAGCCCGGAGGACCACCTCACCATCGGCGAAGTCGTCCATCGGACCGGCGTGTCCGCCTCCGCCCTGCACTTCTACGAGCGCAAGGGCCTGATCTTCTCCGAGCGCGACGGCGGCAACCAGCGCCTGTACCCCCGCCACATGCTGCGCCGCATCTCACTGATCATCGTGGCCAAACGCCTCGGCATCCCCCTGGCCGACGTCGCGGCCGTGTTCACCACGCTCCCCGGCGACCGCGCCCCGACCCATCAGGACTGGCAGCGCGTCTCCCTTGCCTGGAAAGGCCAGTTGGAGGAGCGCCGCCGGGCCATCGAGAACCTGGAGCACGAACTGACGGGCTGCATAGGGTGCGGGTGTCTGTCGATGAAGGCGTGCCTGCTCCTCAATCCCGACGACGCCCTCGGCCCGCAGGGCCCCGGGCCGGTCCGCCTCCAGGACGGCGGTTCCGTACGACCGCCGCGCCACTCCGGCCGCGGTTAGCCCGTCGCACACCGCGAACGCCGTGCCGACGGGGCCGCGACCGGCGTCCCCTTGGCCGGTCACGGTCTCGTGGGCGCGGGCCGGTGCGGTGGGGAATGCCGTTCAGGTCGATGTGGTCCGGTCGGCGAGCAGCCGGTGTACGGCGGTGACGATCGCGTTCGCCGCCAGTTCGGCGGCGAGTTCGGCGGTCCCGCCGGCCTCGTGGACGACGGTGTGGGTGAACAAGGGGCTCAGATGCACGGCCATGATCTGCCGTAGTCGTTCCGGTGCCGCTCCCCGGCCGCCCGCGGCCTCCCACAGGGTGGCCGCGATGCCCGCGTGCACGCGCTCGATGGCGCCCCGGTTCTCGGCGACGGATGCCGCGAGCCGCGGCGGCAGGCGTCGGGTTCTGGCCTCCCAGCTGAGCCGGCCCGCGTCGGCCGCCACCCGATGCATCACGGCCGTCACCTCGGCGAGCCACGCCTCCCAGTCGCCGCCGGGGTACCGGGGAATGCCGCGCAGGTGGTCTTCGGTGCTGGCGGCCAGGGCTGCGAGCAGAAGGTCGTCGCGGGTGGCGAAGTGCCGGAACACCGTGCGCCGCCCCACGTCGGCCAGGGCCGCGATGTCGTCGACGGTGACGTCGAAGCCGTACTCGGTCAGCCCGCGCTGAGCCGCGTGGACGAGTGCGTCGACCGTGACCTGGCGCTTCTGGCGCTGGAGGGTCGTCTGTGTCCCCGTCGGCCCCTGTGCCGGCCCGGTCTCCATGGCGGCCCACTCCCGATCCCCGATTTGACATCCTTAAGTGTCACGATAACACTTTCATATGTCTTGAGTGGCACTCATGAGTGCCACTTCGGGTCCGGCAGAGGGAGGGGGCGCGTCCCGTGCCGGTCCAGCGCGTGCCGGACCGGTCGCCGCGGCGGCTCGGACGAGCACCGTTCCTGCACCTCCCGGTGCGGACGAGGAGTGGATCGTGTGGATCGTCCTCCGCACCCTCCTGGTCGCCGGGTCCGCCGGACCGGCTCCCCGCCGCGGTCACCGCGGCGGGCGGGCGGATCCGGACCACACCATGCCGCTCGCAGATACGGCGGACGGCTGCCCGTCAGATGTCAAGGCGTCCCCCTGGGAGACCGGTTGTCCACTCCAGCTGCTGACTCCACTGCGACCGTGGAGGCGGCCCGCCCCGCTCCCCTGCACGTCCCGGACCGGGTCGGCGGGCCGAGACGCTGGTGGGACTGGATCCTCGCCGCCGACCCCGGGCTGGCCGCGTTGCAGGCGGGCTGGCGTTCGCTGGTGTCGATACCCGCCGGTCTCGCGGCGGGCTACGCGATGGCACACGCCGTGGACGTACCGGCCATGTTCGGCCTGATGGTCGGCGGCATCATGGGGCTGGTCACGTCGATCGCCGTCGCCGAGAACTCGGCGCTGCGGCTGGCCAACGCCATCCTGTGGCTGCCGTTCCCCTTCGCCGCGGCGCTGGCGCTCGCGTCGTGGCTGCACCCCCACCGGACGCTGGAGACGTGCCTTCTGGTGGTCGCGATCGCCCTGCAATTCCTGCTGATGCGCTACGTACCGCCGTTCGGGCTGCTGACCGGCATCGCGCTGCTCGTAGGCTTCATGATCGCTTCCATCGCGGTCGTGCCGCTGGGCATCTGCGGCTGGATCTTCCTGGTCGCCGCGGTGACCGCGGTGGCCGTGCTCGCCGCCCGGCTGCTGCTCTGCTTCCCCATGCCCCGCGAGGACCTGCTGCGCACGCAGCGCGCGTTCCTCATCGAGGCACGCAGGGTCATGGACGCCGCCGCGACCGCCCTGCACACGGGCCAGGCCACGGCGGTCCGCCGGATGGGGCGCGCGCTGAAGCGGCTGAACGTCACCACCCTGACCGTCGACGGCCGCCTCGCCCAGCCGGAGGTGGCCGCCGACGCGGACATGGCGGAGCTGTTGCACCGGCACCTCTTCGACGCCGAACTCGCCCTGGAGGGGATCGGCCGGGCGATCGATCGGATGACGAGCCGTCAGATGTCGTCCCGGCTGCGCGAGGCAGTGGTGTTCGCCCTGGTGATCGCCCGTGACGCGCCGCTCGGCCGGTCCGACTCGCTGCACACGGCCGCCGAGCTGATCCGGCAGATGACCGCGACGGCACCCGCCGCACCGGACCGGGACGCCGACGACGCGGAGGTCCGCGCCCTGGCCCAGCGCGTCGCCGCCCTGCTGGACTCGCTCGCCGACGCCCTGGGCAACTGGCTGCGGCTGGGAGAGAGCTCGCCCACCGCGCGCGTACGGGTGCCGTTCCAGCCGACGGTCGTGCTCCAGGGGAACCGGCCGGCCGGCAGCGGCCCCGCCGCCGCCCGCGCGGCCGGCGCGTCGGACGGCCCCGTGTGGCGGCGCGTCATCGCCCAACTGCGCGTCCCGCTCCAGGCGACGATCGCCGGAGCCGTCACCTTTCCGATCGCCCATGCCATCGATCCGTCCCGCTCCTACTGGGGACTGGTCGGGGTGATGGTCGGCCTCACCGGGAGCAACACCACGACGGAGCGGGTGCGCCGGCTCGTGCACCGGGTGGTGGGCACGGTCGTCGGCGCGGTCATCGGGATCGTCCTGGTCCACGTCATCGGCCCCGGGCACGTCTACTGGACGCTGGCGGCCATCGTGGTCCCGCTCGCCCTCGGCTCGTGGGGCATGCCGTATCGGTACGCCTACTTCGTCACCGGCCTGGTCATCGCCCTGGTGCAGGTGTACGGCATGGCCCAGCCCACCGGATCGCTGGACTCGCTGCTGGCGAAGCGGGTGCTCGACAACGCGCTGGGCATCGCGGTGGCCGCCGTGTGCGCGGCGGTGGTCTTCCCGGTCTCGACCCGCAAGATCACGCGGGAGGTCGACCGTGCGTACTTCTCGGCGCTGGAGGAACTGATCGCGCAGGTCGCGCGGCGCTGGCAGGAGCCCGCCAGCCCGGTCCGGCTGCGCGGCGCGGCACGCGCGGTGGATGCCGCGCTGCATCAGGTGCAGAGCGTGGTCCGGCCGCTGGTCCGGATGCCGGTGAGCGCACGCGGCCGCCGCGACGAACACCTCCTCGCGCTGCTCGGCACGGCCACCTGGCACGCCCACCGGCTGGCCGCCGCGGCGGATGTCGATGTCCGGCTCGCCCCGTCGCCGCTCGCGCAGGTCGAGCGGATCGCCGAGGTCTTCGGTGCGTCGCTGCGCGCCCTGCACCAGCAGGTCGCGCCCGGTGAGCACAAGGGACGGTGGGTGCGGGTCGGCCCGCTCGTCGGTGAGCTGCGATCCACGCTCCGGGCCGCCGCGGGCCCGCGGACCGACCGGCTGCACAAGGCGCTGCTCGAACTCGCCGCGATGGACGAGGTGCTGGCGAGCCTGGCCGCCGACCGGGGCCTGACGGTCACCGTCCCCGCCACGCCCCGCGCCGCCGGCGCGGGCGCCGCAACGGAGACGCCGCCCGCGGCCGCCGAGGGAGGTTCCGCGTTCTCGTCGGACCGCCAGGCGCCGACCGCGCAGGGCGCCGACGCCCACCCGCCCACCACGACAGGCCGTCACGCGGCCCCCGGCCGGGACGACGCCCACGGCCCGGCAGCCGCAAGTACCGCTCGCGACGCCGAGGACCGTACGGCGGGCCGCGACCGCGTCCCGCCCCCGGCCGGGAAACACGCGGCCGTGCCGCACGGACGGCAGACCGACGCGGCTCCCTCCGCCGCGCGGACCACCACGTCCACCACGTCCACCGCGTCCACCACGTCCACCGCGTCCGTGAGCGGCACCCTGCGCTGCCGGCGCCACCCCGGCGGCTGCAAGGGGTGGATCATCGTGGTGTCCGGTCTCGGCAAGCGCCAGGCCCGGGTCGATTCCACGGACGACGGCCGCTACCGGATCACCGGCCTGGCTCCCGGCGCGTACACGCTCATCGCGTCCGGCCCGGCGCACGCGCCACGGGCCGAATTCCTCCTGGTGGACCGGGGTTTCGGCACCATCCACCGTGACATCGGACTGCACCCCGCGGCTTGAGCCCGTCCCGTCGTCCGGGGCGGTCCCGACTCGGTCGCCCGCGGGACCGAGGACGGCCTGTGCCGGACCCGGGAGGTGTCGTGCGCCGCGTCGGCCGGCCCGAGGGTCCGGTGTGCGCTGTCGTCTCGCCGCCCTCAGCGGCTGCCGGCGCCGTCGGACAACCGCTGCGCGAGGGGGTCCTCGCCCAGGAACGCGGCCAGCGCCGCCCGGTCCGGCGCGGTGGCGGGGCCCCGGCGGCCCACGGCGTAGGCCGCCGCCGCGTTGGCGCCACGGGCGGCCGTCAGGGGGTCGTGCCCCTGGCTGAGCAGGGCCAGGAAGGAGCCGACGTGGGCGTCTCCCGCGCCGTTGCTGTCCACCGCGTCGACCGGGAACCCGGCCACATGCGTCGGTTCCTGGCCGGGCGCCGCCAGCCAGCAGCCGTCCTTGTCGGCCCGTACGATCACGCCCGCACCCGGGCCGAGCCGGTCCCGCAGTGCCGCCGCCGCGGCCCGCGGGTCCTCGTGCCCGGACATCAGACGGGCCTCGCGGGCATTGGCGCTGAGCCAGTCCGCGCGGGCGAGGACCGGCGCGAGGACGGTCTCGGGGATGTCGGCGATCAGGGGCGCCGGGTCGAAGCAGACGGTGATGTCCGCCGGGAGTCCGGCCGTGAAGCGGGCGAGCAGCGGGCCGTTGCCCGGCATCACCAGCCCGTAGCCGGAGAGCTGCACCAGATCACCGGGGCGCAGCCGCGCGGCGACCGTCTCGACGTCCGGCTGCGTCAGCGTGGCCTCGACCCCGAAGCTGGTGACGAAGGTGCGTTCGCCGCCGCCGTCGATCAGGGCGACGGTGAACCCGGTGTCGCCGTCCGCCCGCACGGGCAGCAGCGTCCCGACGTGCTCGGCGGCGAGCGCCGCGCGTACCAGGTCGCCGTAGGGTCCGGTGCCGTGCAGCCCGGCGAAGACCGCTTCCGTGCCGAGGCGGCGGGCCGCGACCAGGGTGTTGAAACCGCCGCCCGCGGTCGTCTCGGTGCGGGTGCCGATGACGTCGCCGCCGCGTTCGGGCAGCGCGGGGACCTCGATCACCAGATCGGCGATGACGTTCCCGGCGAGGACCAGACGCCCGTTCACCGTCCGGCCTCCTGAAGTGCCGGAGAAGCCGGTTCGTTGCCGTCGGCCGCGGCGGCGCCGGGACGGCCGCCGAACAGCGCGTACACCGCGCCGGCGACGACCATGGAGATCGCCCAGCCGAGTCCGTTCACCCCGAGCCAGGTGCTGGAGAGCGGGCCCGCGAACCAGACGTCGGTCGCGCTCGTCGATGCCTTGGTGAAGAGGAGACCGGCGACGATGGCGGCGACCCAGCCGAGGACGGAGGGCAGCCGGAATCCGGCCGAGAACCAGTACCGGCTGGAGCGGCTGGTGTCCATCAGCGCCTCCGGGTCGTACGTACGACCGCGCAGCGAGTCCACGATGATCACCCCGGTCCAGGCCGAGATGGGTACGGCCAGCAGGGACAGGAAGGTGGAGAACGGCCCGTAGAAGTCGTCGGCGATCAGCATGAAGTAGATGCCGCCCGCGAACATCACCACCACGTCCAGGGCGACGGCGGCGGCACGCGGGACGCGCAGCCCCAGGGTGATCATCGTCAGCCCGGCGGAGTAGGTGGAGAGGTGGTTCGACATCAGCAGACCGCCGAAGGCCGCGATGAGATAGGGGATCGCCATCCAGGAGGGCAGCATCGCGTTGATGGCGGCGACCGGGTCGGAGGCGGTGGCGAGCGTCCGGTCGCCCGCGGAGAGCAGGGAACCGAGCGAGATCAGCAGCAGCAAGGGGATGCCCGCGCCGAACGCGGAGGCGCCGATCAGCCGGCGACCGGGGATCTCACGGGGCAGGTAGCGGGCGTAGTCCGCGCCTGCGTTGGCCCAGCCGATTCCGGTGCCCGCGGCGATGAAGCCGATCCCCGCGATCACCCCGCTGGTCGGACCCGCCGAGACGTGCAGCACCTTGGACCAGTCGACGGTGGCGACGAGGAAGCCCATCACGACCAGGTTGAGGATGCCGAAGACGACCGTGGCCCACTTGTTGATCCACATGATGGTGGCATGGCCGAGTCCGCTGATCAGCAGCGTGCAGCCGATGAAGACCAGCAGGCAGACGAGGGTGAGCGGGGTGTTCTGGCGGACCCCGAACGCGGTGTGCAGCAGTGCGAGCAGTGCGTACGCGGCGGTGGTGGTGGAGATGGTCTCCCAGCCCACCCGGCTCATCCAGGCGATCAGCGTCGGGCCGGCGTTGCCGCGCTGTCCGAAGACCGCGCGGGAGAGGGTGAGCGCGGGCGCACCGCCCTTCTTGCCTGCCAGGCTCAGGACTCCCACCAGGGCGAACGAACCGAAGGAACCGAGGGCGGCGACGAGGACCGCCTGCCAGATGTTCAGGCCGCGGAAGGCGACGAGGGTGGCACCGAGCGGGAGCCCGAGGATGCTGATGTTGGCGGCGAACCAGGTCCAGAACATCTGGCCGGCATGGCCATGCCGCTCCTGGTCGGGGACCGGTTCGATCCCTCTTGTCTCTATGGCACCGACGCGATCGTTCGTCTTCGAAACGGCCATGACGGAACCTCCTTGCGGGGTGGGGACGTGCGCTGTGGGGACGTGCGGGGTGGGGACGTGCGGGTGGTGGGTGTGGGGAGATGTGCCGGGTTGGGCGGCGGGGACTCGGGAGGCGGTTCGGCCCCGCCCGGCTTCGGGTTCGGGCGGCTCAGCGGAGTGCGAGCAGCCGGGCGGTCAGTGGTTCCAGGTCGAGGGAGTTGACGGTGCGCAGGGTCCGGACGGCTTCGGCGGGCAGGCCCGAGAGCCCGGTGACCGACCCGGCGACCGCACCGGCGATCGCCGCGATGGTGTCGCTGTCGCCGCCGAGGTTGGCGGCGAGCAGGCCGGCCCGCCAGGGGTCGCCGTCGGCCACGGCGAGCACCGCGAACGCGGCGGGCACCGACTCCTGGCTCGCGACGCTGGTACCGACGAGCGCGACGATCCGGTCCAGGGCGGCGGCCTCGGGGAGATCCCGCACCAGGTCCCACGCCCATGCGATCCGGGACGCGATGTCGGCGCCGGCGATCCAGTGCCCGCGCCGGGCACCGGCCCGTGCGGCGGCCACCGCGACGGTCACGGCCTCGTCCAGCGAGCCGCCCGCGACGCCCGTGCTGACGGCGGCGGCGACGGCGGCCGCGCCCGCGATCCCGATGCCGGTGTCATGGGTGACCTGGCAGGACTCCACGACATGGTCGAGGAAGGTGTCCAGCGGCTCGGCGGCGAAGGCGATCCCGACCGGGGTGACGCGCATGGCGGCGCCGTTCGTCGTGCCCTGCTTGCCGGCCTCCTGGATCGGGACACCGCGGGCCACCGCCTCCAGGGCGGCCTTGGTGGACGGGCCGAGGAGATCGAAGGAACCTTTCGCCTTCATCTCCTTCTCCCAGTCGAGCAGCTCATGGGCGAGGCGCAGCGGGTCGATCCGGCCGCGGCCCTCGTCGATCAGCCGGCCGACGATGAGTGCCTGGTCGGTGTCGTCGGTGACGGACCCGGCCGGCATGCCCGCGCTGACCGGGTTGTCGGGGCGGGCGGGCTCGAAGCCCGTGAGGGTGCCGTAGACCCGGACCACCTCCTGTCGGGACATCACCTGTGTGGGCATGCCCAGGGCGTCACCGAGGGCGAGTCCGTAGTAGGCACCGAGGGCGCGGTCGAGTCGGTCGGTCACAGTCGGCCTCCTCGGCCCGAGCGTACGTGCAGTTCAAACCTGGCGGGGTCGAGCAGGCTGGTGACCTGTTCGACGACGGACCCGTCGGCGGCCCGGTACACCTGGACGAGCCGCAGGAAGGACTCGCCGGGCGCGCGGTGCAGGACGGCGGCCTCCGCCGCGTCGAGCCCGCGCACCGACACCACGCCCTCGCCGGAATCGGCGATCCGGCCCGCGGCGATCAGCGCCCGGCTGAGCGAACCGCCGTCGAGGCCGCGCTCGGGCAGCCCGGACAGGTCCCCGGTGGCCGGGACCCTGCTGTGTTCGAGCGACACGCCGGGCCCGTCGGCCAGCCGTCTGACCCGGTCGAGGGCGATGAACCCACTCGACGCGAGTCCCAGCTCGGCGGCGAGTCCGGGGTCCGTCACCTCCTCGAAGCGGAGGGTCTCGGTCGTCAGCTCGGTGCCCTGTTCGGCCAGGGCCCGGGTCCAGCCGAGGCGGTTGTCGAGCGGCGTTCCCTCGAAGGTGACGAAGGAGCCGATCCCGGCGTGGGTGGAGATGAGCCCTTCCTCACCGAGAACCTGAAGTGCCTGCCGCAGGGTGGTGCGGCTGACACCGAACCGCTGGGTCAGCGCGTACTCCCCCGGGAGTCTGCTTCCGTCGGTGTGGACCCCGGCTCGGATCTCGTCGGCGAGGACGCGTGCGATGCGGTGATGCTTGTGTACCTGTCCAGGCATGTCTAGACAGTAGATGAACAGGTCGCTCCGGTCCATAGCCGACGGAGGATTCCTCCCGACCCGGAAACAGACCCGGGGAGGGCACCGGACCGGAAGCGGCCCAGGCGCCCCCGTACTCACAGCGCCACGTCCGGCGCGACCGGACATCCCACGCCTCTCTCCCCCCGGCTCGCGGTCAGGACGCGGACGACGGGGCCGAACCGGGACGGCCGAGCCGGCGCCCCGGCCGGACCGCCCGCCGATCCGTCCTCCGCCCCCGCCCCACCACCGCGCGCGGGCCCGGGACCGGGAGCGGGTGTGTCCACGCCTCGCGGGAGCGGATGTGCCCACCCCTCGCGGGAGCGGATGTGCCCACCCCTTGCGCGGGCGTCGGTCGCGACAGCCTCCGACATACCCCCTACCTGTATACGCCCGATACGGCTCACCGACTTGACTTTCTACCCCCCGGGGGTATGTTGATGGGCGTCGAACCGCCCACAGCGGCACATCAGGAGACCAGGAGTGACCATGAACACCGGGCTGCGGATCACCGTCTTCGCCGCCGCGCTCGCCGCCACGTTCGGCACCGCCTACGGCGTGGGCAGCGGCATCGGCGAGATCTCCCCCAAGGCCGACAGCGCGGCACACGACCAGCACACGGACACCTCGCACGGCGAACACGGCAGTGCGGCACAGGCGTCGGCGGCGCTTCCCGGCGGACTGCAGATATCCGAGGCGGGCTACACCCTGGACCTGAGGACGCCGGTCGTCGAGGCAGGGAGGACGACCGAGCTGCGGTTCGCGGTCCTGAAGGACGCGAGCGGACGGGCGCTGACCGACTATCAGCAGGAGCACACCAAGGAACTGCACCTGATCATCGCCTCGCGGGACCTGACGACCTTCCGGCACCTGCACCCTTCGCGCGCGGCCGACGGGACCTGGTCGACGCCCGTGACCCTGCCCGAGGCCGGCGCGTACCGGGTCTTCGCCGACTTCACCCCCCGCGGCGGCGACGGACTCACCCTCGGCGCGGACCTCACCGCGACGGGCGCGTACGCCCCCGCTCCGCTCCCCGCACCGAGCCCCACGGCCACCGTCGACGGGTACGAGGTGCGCCTTGACGGCGAGCTGACACCCGCTCGGGCGAGCGAGGTGACGCTGACCGTGACGAGGCAGGGCAGGCCGGTCCGCGACCTCCAGCCCTACCTCGGCGCCTACGGCCACTTGGTGGCACTGCGCTCCGGTGACCTCGCCTATCTGCACGTACACCCGAACGGCGAGCCCGGCGACGGGAAGACCCAGCCGGGCCCGGACATCTCCTTCACCGCCACGGCGCCCAGCGCGGGCACCTACCGGCTGTTCCTGGACTTCAAGCACGACGGCGCGGTCCACACCGCCGCGTTCACCGTGCGGACGGATGCCGCGGCGAAGCAGCCGGACGTCTCCGGGACGGAATCCACCGCGCCGGAGGAGACCCGGTCCGGACACGCGCACTGAACGCCGCTCCCCGAGTCCGCCGCCGTCGGCATCCCCCGGCACGGGCGGGTGCGACGACGGCGCTCGCCGTGCCGGTGTCGCTCCGCTACTCCACGCCCTCGGGAGCGGCGCCCGCGACCTGGACGGCGTCGGCGGTGATCCGCTCGATCTCGGCGACGTCCCCGCCGGTCAGCTCCACGTCGGCGGCCGCCAGGCTGTCCTCGATGTGCCGCGGGCTGCGGGCACCGACGATGGCCACGTGCACACCGGGCTTGGCCAGGGTCCAGGCGATGGCCAGTTGACCGACCGTGACGCCCCGGTCCGCCGCGAACGCCTTCAGCCGGTCGACGATCCGCAGGTTGTGCCGCAGGTTCTCACCGGTGAAGGCGGTCGACCGCGACCGCCAGTCGTCCGGGGCGAAGGTGGAGTCCGGGGTGAGGGCGCCGGTGAGCAGGCCGCTGCCCATGGGGCTGTAGACCAGTACGCCGATGTCGTGCGCCCGGCAGTACGGCATCGGGTCGGCCTCGATGTGCCGGCGGAAGAGGTGGTACGGCGGCTGAAGGGTCTCCGCCGGCCGGACGGCGTCGAAGGCCGTCAGTTGCCCGGTGTCGTAGTTGGAGACGCCGGCATGGCGGATCTTGCCCTCGTCCACCAGTTCCTGGAGCGCCCCCGCGGTCTCTTCGGCCGGCGTGTCGGCGTCCGGCCAGTGCACCTGATAGAGGTCGATGTACTCGACGCCCAGATGGCGCAGGCTGTCCTCCACGCCCTGCCGCAGAAAGGCCCGGCCGGCGTCGCGCGGCCGGTCGCCACCGGGACGGACCCCGCCCTTGGTGGCGATCAGCACCGAGTCCCGGTCCCGCTTGAGTTCTTCCCGCAGCGCTCGTCCGAGCAGCGCCTCGGAGCGGCCGAAGCCGTACGCCTGAGCGGTGTCGAAGAGGTTCACGCCCAGTTCCCGGGCCTGCCGGATGGCGCGGGTCGCCGTCTCCTCGTCGAAGGAGCCCCAGTCGCCGCCCAACTGCCAGGTGCCGAAGGCGATCCTCGACACCCGCAGTCCGCTCCTGCCCAACGTCGTCATACGCATGATCTTGAGTTGCCCTTCAGTGTGCGGTCGCGCGCCATGGTCACATACGCCGGCCCGGAAAGTCCGGTGTGGCGTACCGGCGGTGGCGCCGTCCACCGCGCGTCGCTTTCCCGCAGACCACGGTGGCGCCGGTTGCCGCCCGCCGCAAAGGCGAGCCGGACGGATCCGGCGACGCGGACAGGTGAAGGGAAACAGCGCGAGATCACCCCGAGATCACGGCGAGATCACCCGGATGTCCGCGGCACCCGCAATTCAGCGATCGTTTCCGCCGGTTCCGCGGCGCGAACCGCCGAAGGCCGGGGAGGGGAGTGTGCCGTACACAATGCGCGGCACAAACGGCCTTCGACGGTTCACACGCGCGACGGCCGCCATGACCGACCGCTTCTGCGCCCGCCGGAGTCCGGCACGGCGGATCGAGCCCGGTCCCTCAGGACGCCACCCTGCCGGAAAGAGGCACCGGCGTGTCGTCGGTGTCGGGGGACGCTGAGGACACGGGCGGTTCCTTCTCCGGAGCCGACGCGGGCTCAAGGGGTTTCTTGGCGGCGACGATCGCGGTGCGGGCGACTTCGGCGCGCACCAGCGCGCGGATGACGGCATAGCTGTCGTACGGCATGGGGGTGCTCTTCCTGTGTGGGGAGTTGCTGTGGGCGGCAGGCCGCGCGCCCCCGGGAGCCGCCGGGGGATCCAGGGGCGCGGGCCGGGCCCGGTCAGCAGCGCAGGAGGGCACTCCGCTGGAACGGCTCGCGGACATCCGCCGAGGCAAGGCCCGGTGGGGCGTTCTCGGGCGGCAGGAGCGTGGCGAGCGTGGCCGGGGTGTCGGTGACGACCGGGGCACTCGGGCTGTGCACCGACGTGCGGACGACCCAGTGCTGCGGATGCGACGGTGTCTGAGCACCGTGCTCGGAGCCGCTGGAGCGCAGTTCGACGCGTTCCACCGCGGGCACGGCCGTCGGTGTTTCGAGGACCGTCCGGCCGACGGAGGTGACGTCCAGGCGAGCGGGTCCGACGCTGAGGGCGCCGTGGACGAGGACGAGCATCACCAAGCACGCGATGGCGCACGTACCGTTGATCGCCGCCTTGCGGACGGCAGCAGCCCACTGCCTCATGCGGACCCCCAGACCTTCGCACCCAGGTAATCCCCAAGAAGCCGCAGAATGCCGAGATCCATCCCTCGAAATAGGGAAGAATTTCACGCTCAGGAGTGAAGAATCCAGGGACGTTTCAGCAGTCCCATTCGCTATGCACGGATCCTGTGGGCGACCTGGCGACCGGGCACAGCCGTCGGGTTCACGGTGCGGTCAGGCATTCGCCGTTCGACGGCAGGAGTTCACCCACCGGGATAAGGCACCAGGACGGCCTAAAACGCGACAACGCGATGAAATGATGAATTGCGGTGGGCGAACTCGACCTCCCCTACCGGGTGTTTCTCCTTCTCGTGCACCGGCTGCCCCGCACCGGTGTCGGCCACTCGCGCCGGGACCCCTCCCGGGCGCCCGCTCCTACGGTGCTGCCGCGCACCGGCCGGCCGGGCGGAGTGCGGACGGGTGATCGAGGGCGAGCGAGGGACGATGACCATTGACGAGGACGCGCACTTCCCCGAATACCGGGCCCCGTCCGGGTGCGTGGGCGGGCTGGCCCTACCCAGTACGGGGCTGGTCGGGATCACCGCCGGCCTGGCCCAACTGTCCCGCAACGGCGCGCCGTTGTGGGTGTTGCTGGGACTTCCGGTCTTCCTGGTCCTGTTGTTCCTGCTGATGCGGATCGGGGCCGGTCGCCTGGCGACCCTCACCGGGCCGGACGGCATCACGGCGAAGCGGCCGTTCGGAGCGCGCCGCACGGCGTGGCGGGACATCCAGGCCATCGAGATCCACTCCGACCCGTCCGCGGTCGTGGACTCCTCAGTGATCGCGGAGTACGTCGTGCTCTACGACCGTGACGGACGGCGGGTGCTGCTTCCGCATCTCAACAGCAGGACGGTGGCCACGCTGCGCGAGGACGTCGCGAAGCTGCGGGCGCTCTGGGAGCGGCTGCGCGGTGCGGACTGGGTGGCGTCGCCCGGGGTCGCCGAGAAGATCACCGCGACGCGGCGGCGCACCGACCGGCAACGCGGTGTCGTGGTCGGCGTGGTGGTGTGCAGCGGTGTGGTGATGGTCGGGCTCGTGCTGTTCCTCGTACTGGTGCTCACGGGGGCCCTCGACGACGCCGGGGAGAACGCACTGGGCCTGACCGTCCTGGGGTTCGCGGTGGTGGGAGTGGCGGCGGGGGCGGTGCTGGGCCGCCGACTGGCACGCCGGGGCGCGCTGCCCGCACCCGCGCGACCGCGCGGCAGGGGGCGGCACGAGTGAACGCGAACATCCGGTGAAGGCCCTGGGTGACTGCCCGGTAACCCACTACATTCGGTTGCCGCAGGCAGCGGTTCTGCGGAGCGTGGGTGAGGGGTCGTGCCGGTGCGCCTGGGAACGACGATGGGTGGGCGCTACCGGCTCACGCGAGGTCCGCTGCGCGGCGGCATGGGCGAGGTGTGGCTCGCCCGCGACCTGCGGCTGCCACGCGATGTCGTCCTCAAACGGCTGCTCGCGGCGGACGACCCCGCGTCGTTCGACGGACTGGAGGCCGAGGCCCGCGCCCTGGCCCGCTTCGGCCATCCCCACGTCGTCACCCTGCACGACGTGCTCAGCCTGCCCGCCCCGAGGATGCGCCGGACGGGACGCGGACCGGGCGGACGCGAGTCCTGGCTGGTGATGGAGTACGTCTCCGGGGGCAGTCTGGAGAACCGGCCCCCGCTGTCGCCGGAACGCGCCGCCCGGGTCGGTGCCCAGATCGCCGACGCCCTGGCCGCACTGCACGCACAGGGCCTCGTGCACGGCGACGTGAAGCCGGGCAATGTCGTCGTCACCCCCGACGGTCTCGCCAAACTGGCCGATTTCGGGGCGGCTTACCGCGTCGGCGGCGCCGAGACCATCACCCCGAGGCACAACGTCGGCTACACCCCGGACTACGCCGCACCCGAAGTCGTTCTCGGCCGCCCCGAGCCCGCATCGGACATCTTCTCGCTGGCCGCCACCCTGCACCGCCTCGTGACCGGCAGGCCGCCGCGCCCCGGCGGCACCGCCGCGCCCGCCGACCCGTACGTGATCGCCCGGCAGGCCGCCCGCGGTGAGGTGGAACTCGCCCCGGATCTCGGTGTGTTGAGCACCGTCCTGCCGCCCATGCTGGCCCGGGACCCCGAGCACCGCCCGACCGCGGAACAGGCCCGTCTGCTGCTCGCCGAGATCGCCGGGGCACAGGAGCCACTGCCGCCACCGGACGACGCGGGTGAGGGCACACCGGTCCCGGAGCCGCCGTCCGTCCGGCGTGGCGGCTCGGCCGGACCGGTGCTCGGCGCGCTCTCCGGGACCGGGCGATCCCGGAGATCCCTCGTCGGGCTGGGCTCTCTCGTCGTGCTGGGCGCGGTCGCGGCCTTGGTGGCCGGGCTGCTGGCCGGCGACCGTGGCACAGCGGCACCGTCGGCCGGCACCCCGACAGGAGCCGCACGCACCGCGTCCCTCTTCGGTGACCACCGTACGGCCGACCCGTGCGCGCTGGTCGAGCCGTCGGTGTTCGGCCGGTTCGGGACGGTGGAACTGGATCCCGCCTACGGCAACTTCGACCGCTGCGACGTCCTGGTGGACACCGGCGGCGGCGAACCCGTGGACGTGGAGATCCTGTTCGAGAACGGCGACGGCTCGGACCTCGCCGCACCCGCCCGGACAGTCCACGGCGTCGGCGTGGTCGAGGAGGCGGCGGACGACCAGGAGTGCGTCAAGGACCTGCTGCCCGCCACCGATCCGGGCACCCGGGTCATCGTCCAGGCCAAGCGGGACGAGCAGCAGGACGACGGCAGGTCGCTGCTGTGCACGATGGCCGACACCGCCGTCGACCACGCGCTGCGGGTACTGGACCGCGGCCGGATCGCCCGCCGTACTCCCCCGGCTGCCGACTCGTTGATCCGCCAGGACGCCTGCACGCTGCTCGACTCGCATGCCCTGGAAGCCGTCCCCGGTGTCGATGCCGACCATCCGGACGTCTCGTTCGGCAGCTGGGGCTGCCAGTGGCACAGCACCACCGGCCCGCTCTGGGTGGGCCTGCGCTTCGACCGCGGCCGGCCCCTCAGCGCGTCCGACGGTGCGCTCACCCGTATCGGCGGACACACCGCCGTGGTCGAGCCGGACGCGGACGGCGACCGCACCTGCCTGATCAGCGTCGCCCACCGTTCCTTCACCGACATCGGCGGCGACGCGGCGGTCGAGACGGTGGAGTTGACGGTGGGCGGCGATCCCTCCGCGGCACAGCTGCGCGGGCTGGCCACGCAGTTGGCCACCGCGGTGGTCGCCCGGCTCCCGCGGGCCTAGCGCGGTGACCGGAAGGGGCTATTTCTTCGGGAAGAAGTCGAGGACGGCCTGCCCGTCGTGGAGTTCCGCCACCCGGAAGCTCAGCCCGTTCAGGCTGCCGGTTCCGCCCTCGCCCACCGAGGTGGACAGGAACACCCCGCCGCCCGATGCCTGGACCACCACCGAGCGCGCCGTGATGCTCGTGACCTCCAGCGAACCGACACCGAACCGGTCGTCGACCGGGATGCGCGTCGGCTGCCCGGTCACCCGGACCTCGCAGCGCCCGTCGAAGCAGGCGGCGACGTCGCTGCCGTCGTCGGTTCTCCGGGCACCGGCCGGCGGGACGGAGCGGGAAGCGGCGGCGGGCCGGGAGACGGACGGCGCGGCGGTCGGAGAGACGGACGAGGCGGACGATGCCGGTGAGGTGGACGAGGCGGCTGCGGACGGGGACGGCGGCTCGGACCCCTGTGCCGAGCCGCCGTGCCCCGAGCCCGCGTCCCCCGACCCGCAGCCCGCGAGGACCACGGCCGTACCGAGCCCGACCACGGCCAGGACACCCCGCTGTGCGCCGATCCCCATCGCTGTGCTCCTCACCGTCCGCCCGTCGCCCGTACCGCACGGGCCTTTCACGGTCTGTCCGTTCCACGGCCTTTCTAGGGGCACACCGTGGGGACGGGTCCCGAACACAGCGGCGCACCCTGGCGGGGCGTACTCGCGTCACCCGGGGACAGGCCCTGGGGCCACCACCTGAGGAGACCGCGATGCACTTCTCCGACGACAGCCTGGCGCGCGGTGTCGCCCCCGCGGGACCCGGCACCCTGCACGCCCGCACCGTCACCGGCGGCCTCCGGGTCAGGCCGCGGCCGGGGCTGACGATCTGCTTCGGCCGGGGCGAGGAACCGGACGTCGACCTGGGCGTCGGTGTGGACGACCTGCGGGTCAGCCGACGACACGGCGAGCTGACGTACCGCAGACGGCAGTGGTGGCTCACGAACACCGGGCAGCAGTTGCTGCGGTTGCCGCGCGGTCGGATGGTGCACAGCAGCAGCGAGCCGGTACCGCTCGCACCGGGGTACACCCCACTGTTCGTGAAGGGCTCCGGTTACCGCGAGCACCTGGTCGAGCTGTACGTGACGGGCCACGACGACCCGGGCCTGGTCTCCCGTCGCCGGGCCGACACCATGGCACCCGACCGCTGGCCGCTGGCGGAGGACGAGCGGCTGCTGCTGGTGGTGCTGGGCCAGCGCTACCTGCTGTACGAGGAGGAGCCGCGTCCGCTGAGCTACGGCCGGGCCGCCGAGCAGCTCGGCTACCTGTGCCCCGGGGCGGGCTGGAGCGAACGCAAGATCGAGTACCGCATCGAGGCGGTGCGCCGGCGCCTGCACGGCACCGGATTCCCCTACCCGCTGATGCACGACACGTCGGCCGGCCGGCCCTCGGACAACAGCCTGTTGCACAACCTCCTCAAGGGCCTGGTGGAATCGACGACGCTGGTGCCGCCGGACCTGGACCTGATGGAGGAGGACTGACAGTGAGGATGTGTGGTGTCTTCTCCGCCGGGTCTGACTCACACCGACCGTGATGACCGCGCGGGCGAGGGGGCCCGCGCGGTCGATCAGGGCGCGGCACCGGCGGAGGACCGCGGCGGGCGGGCCGGATTCGCCGGGTGACGCTACGCGGACTCGCGCAGCCGCAGTTCCGCCCGGGTCACCAGGTCCTCGGGACTGAGCGGGTCGCTGCCGGTGAGCAGGCGGGCGGCCTGTTCGACGGCGAGAGCCCCGAGCCTGCGGGTGTCGAGCGCCACACTCGACAACTGGGGCTCGACGAGCGTGCCGAGGCCCACTCCGTCGAAGCCGATCACGGCCAGGTCCCGGGGAACCTTGCGGCCGATCCGGCGCGCGCCGCGCAGCGCGCCGATGGCGATGACGTCGTTGAAGGTGAAGACGGCGGTGACCTCGGGATGCTCGGTGAGCAGGCGTTCCAGTGCGAGGTCACCGCCTTCCACGCTCTGGTCGGCGCGGCACACCGGGCCGGCACCGAGTCCGCAGGCGGCCATCGCGTCGGCGAACCAGGCGTGGCGCACGCTCGGCTCGGCCCGAGCGGCGTGGTCGAGCATGCCGATGTGCCGATGGCCGGCCTCGACGAGGTACGAGATCGCCGCCCTGACTCCGTCGCGCCCGTCGATCCGGATGGAGCTGAACCGTTCGGCGTCGCCCTCTCGGTCGATGAGTACGACCGGCAGCCCCCGGGCGAGCCGTTCGATCTCGCCCTCGGACCGGCTGAAGTAGCCGACCACGGCGTCCACCTGCGAGGCGATCACCTGGAGTGTGCCGAACTCCTCCTGTGCGCTGTCCGCGGTGTCGTAGACGACGACATGCCAGCCGCGGGCCCTGGCCGCTTCCAGGGCCGCGTGGGCGACCTCGGTGAAGAACGGGTTGAGCAGGTCGGGGATCACCAGGCCGACGGTGATCGTGTCCTGGCGCACCAGGCCCCGGGCGAACCGGCTCGGCCGGTATCCGAGGGCCAGGGCCGCGTCGAGCACGCGCTGCTTGGTGGAACGGTCGATCTCCCCCTTGTCGTTCAGCGCACGTGACACGGTCTGCCGGGACACACCGGCAGCGCGGGCGACGTCATGGATCGTCACCCTGCGGGACTCGGTCCCGGACGGCACTATCGCTCACCTCCACACATCAGACGACACAGCTGCGTCGCGGCGGTCCGAGTATGCCTCAGCCCCGGAGTGAGGCATGTCTCGCCCAGTGCGAGGCAGCCGGGCGGGCTTCCCGCAGAGCCGCTCGTACACCCGCTGACCAGCTATGAGTCTGCTCACCCCCAGCGGTCCCGGAGTCCGGCCCGAACTGCTGCCCGGCGGTTCCGCGTAACCTGCCCGAATCCTGTTTGACCCGAAAGTCTTGACACTCGACCGCACCGGAGCGCACACTTCCGAACACTTCACCACAATTCGTGAGCGCTCACGTGAACGTTCACGGGAACGCTCACGGACCAAAAAATACATGACAGGGCCAACGAAGCGCCACGGTGTTCGACCGCCGTGCCGACGCCCGTTGCGTCTCGTCCATTCCAACCAGAAGGCATATCGCCCGAGGTGTCAACGTCGACCCGTCTAGCACCACCGCTAGTCGTTCTCTGGAACGGAAGATATGAGCAGCACAGTCACGCGCATCCGCCTTGCCGTCGCCGCGGCAGCCAGTATTGCCGTACTCGCCGGATGCTCGTCGTCCCCCGCTTCATCGGGTAAGGATTCCGCCGCGGCCTCCTGCGAGCCCTCGAAGGGCAAGGTCACCCTGCAGTACTGGAACACCGTTCCGGGCATGGACAAGGTCGTCGACCTGTGGAACAAGAAGAACCCGGACATCCAGGTCGAGATGAAGAACATCTCGAACGACCAGTACGGCACCATCAGCAACGCCCTCAAGGCGAACAAGGCGCCGGAGCTGGCCCAGGTCGGCTATGACGAGCTGCCCAGCCTGCGTACCCAGGGCGCCTTCGTCGACGCCTCGGCCTGCAAGGAGGCGACCGCCGCCAAGTCGAAGTTCGTCCCGTGGACCTGGTCGCAGACCAGCTTCGGCGACACCGGCGTGTTCGCCATGCCGCAGGACACCGGCCCGATGGCCCTGTACGTGCGCTCCGACATCTTCAAGAAGTACGGCATAGCGGTCCCCAAGACCTGGGTCGAGTACCAGGCGGCGGCGCAGAAGCTGCACAAGGCCGACCCGAGCCTCACCATCACGTTCTTCGACCCGAACAACGCCGAGTGGTTCAACGGGCTCCTCTGGCAGAACAACGCCGAGATGTACAAGTACTCCGGCGACAAGTGGCAGGTCTCGGTCGTGTCGGACCAGAGCAAGCAGGTCGCGGACTACTGGCAGAAGCTGATCTCCGACAAGCTGGTCCGCACGGACCTCGCCAACGGTTCGACCCAGATGTACGCGGCGTACCAGAAGAACCAGATCGCCACCTACGTCGGTGCCGCCTGGGGCTACAGCATGCTGCGCGACAACCTGCCCAGCCAGTCCGGCAAGTGGTCCGTCGTCCCGATGCCGACGTGGGGCACGAACGGCGCGTCCGGTGACTGGGGCGGGTCCACCGTCGCGTTCATGAAGGGCAACAAGCACCTGTACGAGTCGGTCAAGTTCAACACCTGGCTGAACACCGACCCGGAAGCCCTCGCGCTGGAGAACAAGCTCGGCGGTCTCTACCCGGCGGCCACCGACGGCCTGAAGCTTCCCGAGCTGTCGAAGGGGGTTCCCTTCTACAACAACCAGAAGATCTTCGACGTCTTCGCCGAGTCCTCCAAGAAGATCGACACCAACTTCGCCTGGGGTCCCACGCAGAAGACGGTGAACCTGACGCTCCAGGACGCACTGGCCAAGGCGGCGGCCGGCAGCGGCACGCTCAGCGACGCGCTCACGGCCGCGCAGAACTCCGCGCTGAAGTCGATGAAGGACCAGGCGATCCCGGCAGCGGCGGGCAAGTGACCGCGGCATGACCGACATCACCCATCGCGCAACCCGCGTGGCGTCGCACAGGGGCCGCCGTCGTCGTCTCAACGGCGGCGGCCCCCGGGCGGGCACCATCACCGCGTTCCTGACCCCGTTCTTCCTCCCGTTCGTCCTGTTCTACCTCGTGCCGATCGTCTACGCGCTCTGGCAGAGCTTCCGCGTGGTGCGCCGCTCCGGCGGGCAGTACGGCACGTCATACACGACCTTCGGCGGGTTCGAGCAGTACTCGCAGGTCTTCCACAACTCCGAGTTCTGGTCCAGCATCGGCCGTATCGGACTGTTCGGCATCGTGCAGGTGCCGGTCATGCTGTTCGTCGGGCTGATCATGGCGCTGCTGCTCGACAGCCCCCTGCTGAAGATCAAGTCGTTCTTCCGCGTCACGGCGTTCATGCCGTACGCGGTGCCCGGTGTCATCGCCGCGATCATGTGGTCGTTCCTCTACTCGCCGCAGCTCAGCCCGGTCGTGGACATCCTCCAGGGCGTCGGTCTGCATCCCGACTTCCTGGGCCCGGGCGCGGTGCTGTGGTCGGCGGCGAACGTCTCCACCTGGCTCTGGACCGGCTACAACATGCTGATCATGTTCTCGGCGCTCCAGGGGATCCCGCAGGAGATCTACGAGGCCGCAAAGCTCGACGGTGCGAGCAACTGGAAGATCGCGTGGCGGATCAAGGTACCGATCATCGCCCCGTCGATCGTCCTCACCACCGTCTTCTCGATCATCGGCACGCTGCAGCTGTACGCCGAGCCCGCCGTGCTGCGCCAGATCTCGTCGAACATCTCCAGCACGTTCACGCCGAACATGCTGGCCTACGCGGTGGCCTCCGGGAACAACTACCAGCAGGCCGCGGCGATCTCCGTGGTCATCGCCGTCATCACCTTCGTCTTGAGCTTCGGGTTCATGCGACTGACCTCGAAGAAGGCCGGACTGTGAAGAACCAATCCCCGATCCGCGAAAGCCGGGTCAGCCGAACGGCCGCGATGGCCGTGATGTTCCTCCTGGCGATCTACTTCCTGCTGCCGATCTACTTCCTGATCGTCGCGGCGACGAAACCGCAGGGCGATCTCGCCTCCACCAACGGGCTGGCGTTCTCGCACTTCAACCTGTTCGACAACCTGAACACCCTGTTCTCCCGCGGCGACGGCATCTTCGGGCGCTGGGCCCTCAACACCGTGATCTACGCGGTGCTGGGCGCGGCCGTCGGGACCCTGGTGTCGGCGCTGTGCGGATACGCCCTGGCCAAGTTCAGCTTCCGGGGCCGTGAGTTCCTGTTCTCCGTCATCCTCGGCGGCGTACTGGTTCCCACCACCGCCCTCGCGCTCCCGCTGTTCCTGCTGTTCTCGGCCACCGGGATCGTCAACACCTACTTGGCGGTGTTCCTGCCGAGCATCGTCAACCCGTTCGGTGTCTACCTGGCACGCATCTTCGCCAACGCCTCCGTCCCCCAGGAGCTCATGGAGGCGGCCCGGCTGGACGGTGCCGGCGAGTTCCGCACGTTCTTCTCGGTGGCGCTCAAGCTGATGACACCGGCGCTGGTGACCATCTTCCTGTTCCAGTTCGTCACGATCTGGAACAACTTCTTCCTGCCGATGGTGATGCTCCAGAAGGAGTCCCTGTTCCCGATCACCCTCGGCCTGTACGAGTGGAACGGCCAGACCGCCCGCGTCCCGCTTCTCCAGGAGTCCGTGATCACCGGCGCGCTCGTGTCGATCGTGCCCGTGATCATCGTCTTCATCCTCCTGCAGCGATTCTGGCGCACCGGAATCGCCGCCGGCTCCCTCAAGTGACACCTCGGCAGTGACACCTCGGCACCGCCGACGTCACACCCCGCTTCACCCCCCTCCTGCCCGCTCAGCCCAGAAGGTTCCTCTCGCCATGCCCAATTCCGCCGTCTTCGTGCCCCATTTCCACTGGGACCGCGAGTGGTACGAGCCGTTCCAGGTGTTCCGGCACCGGCTGGTCACCGCTCTCGACACCGTGCTGGAGACGGCCGAGGCGAACCCTGACTTCCGGTTCACCGTCGACGGGCAGATGGCCGCGGTCGAGGACTACCTGGAGATGCGGCCGGAGAACCGCGACCGGGTGGTGGCCCTGGTCAAGGAGGGCCGGCTCGCCATCGGCCCGTGGCTCATCCTGCTCGACGAGTTCCTGTGCTCCGGCGAGACCATCGTGCGCAACCTTCAGATGGGCTGGGCGGCAGCGGCGGAACTCGGTGGTTCGATGTCCACCGGTTACCTGCCGGACATGTTCGGCCACATCGCGCAGATGCCGCAGATCCTGGCCCGGGCCGGCATCGAGCACGCGGCGCTGTGGCGCGGGGTGCCCGGTACCGTCGACGGCCACGCCTTCCACTGGCGCGCTCCCGACGGCTCCCAGGTGCGCACCGAGTTCCTCTTCGACGGCTACGACAACGGCCTCGACGTCCTGCTGGTGCCGGACCAGATCGGCCGCGCGCTCGGCGAGTACGCGGAGATGACGGCCGAGCGCTGGGGCAACGACCCGGTGCTGGCGATGGCCGGCACCGACCACAACGCGCCCGACCCGCAGTTGGCGGCCTGGCTGCGGCGGGCGTCCAGCGAGGAGCGCGCCATCACCATCGCGACGCTCGACGAGTACATCCGTGAGCATGTTCGCGACGAGGTGTCCGCGGTCGTCACCGGCGAACTGCGCAGTCATGTGCGCGGCAACATCCTCCCGGGTGTGCTCTCCGTACGGCTCGGGCTCAAGCAGCGGATGGCCCTCGCCGAGCGCACCATCGACCACGCCGAGCGGGTGAACGCCCTGTGGTCCGGGCGGGACGACACGCCGTTCCTCTCGCTCGCCTGGCACAAGATCATCGAATCGACCGCGCACGACTCGGTGGTGGGCTCCGGGACCGACGAGACCTGCGACCAGGTCGAGGCCCGGCTCGCCGAAGCCGCCCAGACCGCGCGCGCCGTCCGGGACGCCGCACTCGCCGAACCCGCTGCCCGGGTGCCGAGCGACGGCCACCTGGTGGCCAACCCGCTGCCGTTCCCCCGTACGGCGCTGGTCGAGGTGGACGTCGTGGCCCCGCCCGAGGGATCCGCGCTGGTCGCGACCGCCGCCGACGGCTCGGTGCAGCCGGTGCAGCTGATCTCCGAGGCCCCGACGGTGCTCAGCGACGAGCGCATGGACGCCTCGCAGCTGGAACGCGTCCTGCGCCGCATCCACCGCCGTGAACTCTTCGGCCGGCTGATCGACCACTACGAGCTGACGGCGGGCTCACTCGTCTTCCACCTCGCCGAGGTGCCCACCAGCGGCCCGTTCGACCTGCTGATCCTGCGCCGCGAGGTGGCCGCCGCGGCCGCCGCGCACCCGGGCGAGTGGCGGGTGCTGACCCTGGAGGAGGCGCGGGCCACCGCGCTGGTGCCGGTGCGGGTGCCCGCCTCCGGGCTCGCGAGTTTCCGGGTCTCTCCCGGCGAGGCGCCTGCCGCCGCACCGACGGGCGCCCCCGCGACGGCGACGGATCGCACGCTCGCCAACGGCCTGGTCGAGGTCGTGGTCGCCGCCGACGGCACGCTGACCGTGACCGGGGCCGACGGCACCGTGCTGTCCGGCGTCGGCCGCCTCGTCGACGGAGGTGACCGCGGCGACAGCTACAACTACGCTCCCCCGGCGCGGGACGTGCTCGTGTCGGAGCCGACGGAGGTCGCCGTCGAACTCCTCGACAGCGGCCCGCTGCGCGGGAGGCTGTGCGTCACCCGCGTCTACGAGTGGCCCGCGGCGCTCTCCCCGGACCGCGACGTGCGCAGCGGCCGGACCGTGCCGACACCGGTGGAGACGCTCGTGGAGGTACGGGCCGGCGAGCCGTTCGTCCGCGTCTCCACCTCGTTCCTGAACCAGTCCGCCGACCACCGGCTCCGCTTCCACGTGCCGCTGCCCGCGCCGGTGGCCGTCTCCGCCTCCGCCGGCCAGTTCGCCGTCACCGAGCGCGGCCTCACCGCCGAGGGCGGCTGGGGCGAGTACCCGATCCCGACCTTCCCGGCGAGTTCCTTCGTGTCGGCCGGGGCGGCCAACGTCCTGCTCGACCACTCCGCCGAGTACGAACTGGTCGGCGACGGCTCCGAACTCGCCCTCACCCTGCTGCGCGCGATCGGCTCCATCAGCGTCAACATCCATCCCCTCCGCGACGAGCCCGCGGCCAGCGAGATCCCCACGCCCGGTGCGCAGGATCTCGGCATGCGCATCGAGAACCGGTTCGCCGTCGTTCCCTCGGCCACCGGCTGGCAGGGCGCGCACGCGGTCGCGCTCGCCGAGGAGTTCCGCAACGACGTCCTCGTCGCCCGCGGAACCGCCCCCGCCGGCGGCACCCTGCCGCCGGACACCACGGGCGTACGGGTCGACGGCGAGGACGTCTTCGTGTCCAGCATCCGCCGCGTCACCGACGCCGAGCGCGGGGCCGGTACCGAGGTGCGGCTGGCCGCGATGAGCGACACCGGCTCGACCGTCCGTGTGACGGGCGCGTTCACCGAGGCCACCACGGTCGACCTGCTCGGCCGGCCCCTTGCCGGGGCGCCGGTCGACAACGGGCTGGAACTGGTCCTCGGCCCCTGGGAGATCCGCACCGTGGTGGTCCGCTGACCGGCCGCGATCGACGTTCGGACCCCCACCCGCTACCAAGAAAGCGTTGTGACCCCTTGCCCTCCGATCTCTCCGCGTATGTTTCGGACATCGCACCGGGACGTGGCGCGCTGCGCCCGGCCCGCTCGTGGCTGCGCTCCGACGCGCCCTCCCGCTCGCTCAACGGCCCCTGGCGCTTCCGGCTGTCGCCCACGGCGTCGGCGGCGGAGGATTTCGCGGCCGACGACTTCGACGACGCCGGCTGGGACAGCATCCCGGTGCCCGCTCACTGGGTGCTGCAGGGCGACGGAGCCTACGGCCGGCCGATCTACACGAACAGGCAGTTCCCGTTCCCGATCGACCCGCCGCACGTCCCGGACGAGAACCCCACCGGCGACTACCGCCGGCACGTCGACATCCCCGCCGACTGGTCGGACGCCGAGCGCGTCGTGCTGCGGTTCGACGGGGTCGAGTCCCTCTTCAAGGTGTGGGTGAACGGCGTCGAGATCGGCAGCGCCGCCGGCAGCCGCCTCACCCATGAGTTCGACGTGACGTCGGCGGTACGCCCCGGTGACAACGTCGTCAGCGTACGGGTGCACCAGTGGTCGGCGGCCAGTTACGTCGAGGACCAGGACCAGTGGTGGCTGCCGGGCATCTTCCGGGACGTCACCCTGACCGCCCGCCCGGCCGGGGGCATCGAGGACGTCTGGCTGCGGACCGGCTTCGAGGACGGGCGCGGGCGGGTGGACCCCGAGGTCGTCGCCGACGAGGCGGCGTTCCCGGTCACCCTGCGCATCCCCGAACTCGGCGTGGAACAGGTGTGGACCGCTCCGGCGGACGTGGCGCCGCTCGACATCACCGGTGTGGCGCCCTGGTCCGCGGAACTGCCGCGGCTCTACGACGCCACCGTGTCGACGGCCGCGGAGACCGTCGCCCTGCGCATCGGTTTCCGTACGGTCGAGATCCGCGGAGACCAGTTCCTGGTCAACGGCCGCCGGGTCGTCTTCCACGGGGTGAACCGCCACGAGGCGCACCCCGAGCGGGGCCGTGTCTTCGACGAGGAGCACGCCCGAGCGGACCTGGCCCGCATGAAGCGGTTCAATGTGAACGCGATCCGCACCAGTCACTACCCCCCGCATCCGCGGCTGCTCGACCTCGCCGACGAACTCGGGTTCTGGGTCGTCCTCGAATGCGATCTGGAGACACACGGTTTCGACGCGGTCGACTGGACCGGCAACCCGAGCGACGACCCGGCGTGGCGTGCGACGTACCTCGACCGGATCGAGCGCACCGTCGAACGCGACAAGAACCATCCCAGCATCGTGATCTGGTCGCTCGGCAACGAGGCCGGCACCGGCAGCAACCTCGCCGCGATGTCGGCCTGGGTCCACGTCCGCGACGCCGAGCGCCCCGTGCACTACGAAGGCGACCACACCGGCGAGTACACCGACGTCTACTCGCGCATGTACCCGTCGGTGCCGGAGACCGAGGAGATCGGCACGGACGGCTCGGGTTCGACGCTGCTGAACTGCACCCCGGCGCAGAGCGCCCGGCAGCGCGCCAAGCCGTTCCTGCTGTGCGAGTACGCCCACGCCATGGGCAACGGGCCGGGGGCGTTCGACCAGTACGAGGCGCTGGTCGACCGGTATCCGCGGCTGCACGGCGGTTTCGTCTGGGAGTGGCGCGACCACGGCATCCTGACGACGACCCCCGACGGCAGGCCGTACTACGCGTACGGCGGCGACTTCGGGGAGGTCGTCCACGACAGCAACTTCGTGATGGACGGGATGCTGCTGAGCAACGACGTCCCGACCCCCAGCCTCCACGAGTACAAGGCCGTGGTGCAGCCCGTCCGCTTCGTCTTCGAGGCCGACCACGTCACGGTGACGAACCTGCGGCACTCGGCCGACACGTCCGATCTGCGTTTCCGCTGGCGGGTCGAGCACGACGGCGCGCAGGTGGCCGACGGGGACCTGGACGTCCCGGTCGTCGCGGCGGGCGAGTCGCTGCGGGTGCCCCTTCCCCCCGTCCCGGTGTCGGCGGACGCCGAGACGTGGCTCACCGTCGACGCGGTACTGGCGTCCGGCACCGCGTGGGCGGACGCAGGACATGTGATCGCGACCGCGCAGCTGGACCGTTCGGCGCACCGTCCGGTGCCGGGTGTCCGGCCCCGGAACCCGTGGCGGGAGAGCGAGGGAACCCTGACGCTCGGCATCGCCGAGTTCACCGGCGGGTCCCTCACGCGCCTCGGCGGCCGGGCGGTCGGGGGCCCCCGACTGGAACTGTTCCGTGCGCCGACCGACAACGACGAGAGCGCTTCGGAGGAGGTCGACGGGAGCGACGCCAGCGTCCCCGGTGTCTCCAACGCCGACCTGTGGCGCCGCGACGGCCTCGACCGGCTGACCACACGGCGGCTGTCCGTGGAGTGCACCGCGGCGGCACTGCGCACGGTCGACAAGGTCTCCGCGGCGAACTCCGCCTTGTCGGTGCTGGTCGAGACCGTCTGGTCGGTCGAAGGCGACGAACTGGAACTGCGTGTGGAGATCGAGCCGTCGCACGGCTGGCGGACGGTGTGGCCGCGGATCGGGATACGTTTCGAGCTGCCGGACGACGCGGCCGCGGTCGACGGCGCCGAGTGGTTCGGGCTGGGCCCGTTCGAGTCCTACCCGGACAGTCTGCGCGCGGCTCGCGTCGGCCGTTTCTCCGCCACCGTCCACGACCTCTCCGTGGACTACGCGCGGCCCCAGGAGACCGGGCACCGCTCCCAGCTCAGGCAGCTCGTGCTGACGAGTGGCGGCAGCGAGGTGCTGCGTGTCAGGACCGTCCCGGACACCCAGGGACGACGCCCCGGATTCACGCTCAGCCGTCACACCCCCCAGCAGATCGCACAGGCCCGGCACCCGTTCGAGCTTCCGGAGTCCGAGAGGAGTCACCTCTTCATCGACGCGGCCCAGCACGGACTCGGTTCACGGGCCTGCGGACCTGATGTGTGGCCCGAGTTCGCGCTGCGCCCGGAATCCCGCACGATCCGGCTCCGGATCAGCGGCCCTCGTCCGCGGGGGTGACGGGCGGGCCCCGGACGCCTGCACGGTGACTGTGCCCCGGGGCCGGGCTCGACGCCCGGCCCCGGGGCACAGCCCTGCAACTCCTCGGCCGTCCGACGATCGTGTCCGGCCGAGGTCAGGCCGGTTCTTCCGTGGTCACTGCCTCCTTGGCCGGCCGCTGAGCGTCCGCGGGCTGCTTGCGGAACAGCAGCCGGGTCAGGGCTGCCAGCAGCCACCAGTACTTGGCGAGGTCCGGGGAGTAGAACGCCCAGGGGATCGACGTGCCGAAGACCAGGACGAGGACGATGCCGTGGCCGAGCGATCCCTTCAGCTCCTCGACCGTCGCGTGCGGTGCGGCGAGCGCGGGGGCGGCCAGCAGACGCAGGTACATCCCGCAGTTGAGGGAGATGGCCAGGGTGATCGCTCCCGCGTAGAAGGCGGTCGCCGTGGTGGTCCCGCCGTACTCGCTGATCAACCGGGTCGGGTAGGGCAGGGCGGCCACGACCGCGAGGAGGGCGAAGTAGCAGTAGAGCAGCCAGCGGTCGACGGTCGCGACCAGGCGGAACAGGCCGTGCTGGACCCGCCAGAGCACTCCGATGACTGCGAAGCTCAGCAGATACGCGCCTATGGCGGGTACCGATTCCCGGACGGCGTGCGCGACTTCTGCGTCGGGCAGGCCCTCGGGAACGGTGATCTCAAGTGCGAGCAGGGTGATCGCGATGGCGAACACGGCATCGCCGAGCATCGACAGCCGCTCGGGCCCCACGAGGGTGTCGCGGTGGCGAAGGCCGGAGAAGGGGCGGTTGGACATGGAGAGGGCACCAGGGATTCGTTCGCGGACAGAGGACGCAAGGCTTACCACGGGGTCCTGTGCGCGGGACGAGCCCGAAGGAGGCGTCGGAACCGTCCACGGCGGCGACGTCTCCGGCGCGGGGTCGGCGGCGTCCCCGGCGCAGGACAGCACGTGAGGATAGCGCCCGCGCCACAAGGGCGACTCCGCCTCTGTCCATGCCACTCCACACGTGAGCACGACAAGGCCATGGTTTTCACAGCCCTCTCCCAATCCGCCCGTCAGGCCGTGCTCGCCACGTGAACCGGGCCCCTCGTCGGCACGGTCCGAGCCCGGACGGGCGGGTCTCGGAACGACCGGTACGGCCTCCGCGCCCAACCCCGTCCAGCGTTCTCGAACTTGCCGGTGGGACAAGGGTGTTGGGACGTAGGCCGGGCCGGGACGATGCCCGCCCCGGCGGAGGGACGGACACACGACTCGAACCACTGGCTCGGCGGCGAGGACGATCACCCCCTCGACGAGGAGGCCGGTGACGCGTACACCGCCGTCTTCCCCGGCATGGTCACCGTCGCCCGCAGCAGCCGCGCGTTTCTTCACCGCACCATCACGTATCTGGTCGGCGAGGCGGGCGTCCGGCAGTTCCTGAACGTCGGCGCCGGCCTGCCGACCGCCCAGAACACCCACGAGGTCGCCCGGCGTACTCGCCCCCGAGGCACGGATCGTCCACATCGACAACGAGCCGACGGTTCGGTCAAGCGGTCGAGCGCTCAGGCGGTCTTCCGGATGGCGAGGGCGGCGATGTCGTCGTTCAGGTTGTCCCCGCTGTGTGCCAGCAGGGCGTGGTGGAGACCTTTCAGGACGTGCCAGGGTGGTCTGTCCAGTTGGTCGCGGGCCCAGGTGGTGAGGGGGAAGAAGGTTCCGTCGGCGTCGCGGGTCTCGCTGACGCCGTCGGTGTAGAGCAGCAGTTGGTCGCCGGTGGCGAAGGCGAAGCGGCGGGGGCGGAAGGTGGGGGTGAGCAGGCCGCCGAGGTTGAGGGGGGCGCCGGGGTCGTCGGAGTCGAGGACGTGGACGTCGCCGTGGCGGCCGAGCAGGGGTGGGGGGTGTCCGCAGCTGAGGATGGTGGCGTGGGTGGCGTGGCGGGGGATCTCGGCGAGGACGGCGGTGGCGAAGAGTTCGGCGGGGTCGCCCTGGGCGAGCGCGGCCGCGTCGTCGCGACGCAGGGTGGTCTCCAGGCAGCCGGCGATCTGGGTGAGGTCGGTGGCCTCGTAGGCCGCTTCCCGGAACGAGCCGAGCACCGCCGAGGCCATGGCGAGGGCGGGCAGTCCTTTGCCCCGGACGTCGCCGATGATCAGGCGGATCGCGTCGGGGGTGTCGGCCAGGGCGTAGAAGTCGCCGCCGACCCGTGCGTGCGGGGTGGCGGTCAGGTAGAGGCTGCCGATCTCCAGGGGTCCCACCCGGCGCGGGATGGGCCGCAGCAGCACCTTCTGCGTGGCGTCCGCCACGGTACGGACCTCGGTGATCGTGTCCTCCCGCTGCAACCGCAGATGACTGGCGTAGGCCGCGGCCACGGTGACCAGCCCGATGGCTGCCGCGGTGAACAGAGTGGGGTGGTCCGACGACATCACGGCGTAGACCGAGACGCCCAGCGTGCACGCCAGCCCGAGGACCAGGGTGGGGCCGACCGGCCACAGCGCCGCCGCGAGCGCGGGCGCCGCGGGCAGCAACCGGGTGATGGGCACTTCGGGCGGTGTCAGCACCGCAAGAAGGGAGAGCAGCACCGTCAGGAGCGCCGGGGAGATCAGCATCGGATCCTGACGCACTCTGGCCGACCACCGTGCGCTATGCCCACCATGCACCCTCATAAGGGGAAATATAGGTAGAAACACACATTGGTGGGTGCGGTCACGGCATCCGGGGCGGCGCGGACGGGGACGATTCGCGGGCGCCCGTGCCTTCCTTCCGTGCCGTCTCCCCGGGATCATGCCGAGGGCGGGACCTCCCGGCGTACTCCTTGTCCGGGACACCTTCGCGGGGCGCCCGGAGCAGCCGGTCCGCCCGCCACACCGCCGCCGCACGCCCGGTCCGGTCCCACCGGGCGAGGGGGGAGCACCGCGTGAACGCATCCGGCAACCGCCCGCACTCCGAGTCCGCGGACCGCGGCCGGACGGATCCTCTCGTCCAGCTGTCCGTCGAGCAACTGCGCCGGCGCACCAGCATGAAGTGGCGCGTGCATCCCGCGGACGTCCTGCCCCTGTGGGTGGCGGAGATGGACGTCCCGCTGGCGCCCGCCGTCGCCGAGGCCCTGCACCGGGCCGTCGACCTCGGCGACACCGGATACCCCCACGGCACGGCGTACGCCGAAGCCTTCGCCGCGTTCGCCGCCCGGCGCTGGCGGTGGGACGGTGTGCGGGTCGAGGACACCGCGATCGTGCCCGACGTGATGACGGGCATCGTCGAAGTCCTCCGCCTGATCACCGGACCGGGCGACGCCGTCGTCGTCTGCTGCCCCGTCTACCCCCCGTTCTACGCGTTCGTCTCCCATGCCGACCGGCAGGTCGTCGAGGCACGCCTCGGCACCGACCTGCGGATCGACCTCGGCGCCCTTGAGGAGGCGTTCGTCCGCGCGCGGCGCCACGGCCGCCGCGCGGCGTTCCTGCTGAGCAACCCGCACAACCCGACCGGCGTCGTCCACACCCGGGCCGAACTGGAAGCCGTCGCGGCGCTCGCCCGCACCCATGGTGTGCGGGTGGTCTCCGACGAGATACACGCCCCGCTGGTGCTGCCCGGGGCCGTCTTCACACCGTTCCTCGGTGTGCCCGGTTCGGCGGACGGTTTCACGGTGACCTCCGCGTCCAAGGCATGGAACCTCGCCGGCGCCAAGGCCGCCCTGGCCGTCGCCGGTCCCGATGCCGGGGACGACCTGCGGCGCATGCCCGAGGAGGTCGGACACGGCCCCAGCCACCTGGGCGTCATCGCTCACACGGCGGCCTTCCGTGACGCCACTCAGTGGCTGGACGAGCTTCTGCTCGGACTCGACGCGAACCGGAGCCTGCTGGGGCAGCTGGTGGCGGAACACCTTCCGGCCGTGCGGTACCTTCCGCCCGAGGGCACCTGTCTCGCCTGGCTGGACTGCACCCGGCTGGGACTGCACGACGACCGCGCACCGGACGGTCCCGGCACCGTCAGCGATCTCGCCGGACCCGCGAAGATGTTTCTCGACGAAGCCCGTGTCGCCCTCAGCTCCGGGCATGTGTTCGGCAGCGGCGGCGCGGGATGCGTACGGCTCAATTTCGCGACGTCACCGGCCGTCCTGCGCCGGGCCCTGGCCGCCATGGGACGCGCCGCCGCCGGCCACGGCCGGGCACCCCGCCCCTGACCGCCCCGCCCCGGCGTCACCGGGGCGGGGCAGCGGGTTCACCCCAGCAGCAGGGACCTGGGCTGGGCGGACAGGGCCCGGTCCAGGACCAGGGACGCCGCGCCCACCGCGGCCACGTTCTCACCCAGCGTGGTGGAGACGACCGTCGTCGGATGGGTCGCCCTGACGAACGGGGACCGGGCGACCATCGGCTGGATGGTGGTGAGCAGCCGGTCGGCGAGGACCTGCCAGGTCGGTCCGCCGAAGACGATGGTGTCGACGTCCAGCAGCGTCGCCGCCGCGCAGACTCCCCTGCCGATGCGGATGGCCAGGCGTTCTATGATGCCGTCCGCTTGTTCCTGCCCCTCTGCGGCGAGTTCCGCCAACCGCTCCAGACCGCGCTGGGCGTCGGCCGGGTCCAGCACCGTGTACTCGGGGTCGAGCACGCCCAGGGCGATGGCCTCGTCGACGAGGGTCCGCGTGGAGGTGGCCGCGCCGAGGCCGCCGACCTCGCCCGCGTTGCCGGAGACACCGCGCAGCACGGTGTCCTCGACCACCAGTCCCATACCGGAACCGGTGCCGAGATAGAAGAACAGCAGGTTGCGGCTGTCGGTGGCCGCGCCCGCCCAGCGTTCGGCGACGACGGCGGCGGTGACGTCCTTGTCGAGCAGGGCGGGGAACCCGGTCGCCTCGCTGAGCCGGTCCCGCAGCGGGTAGCGGCCCCAGCCCTTGAGCTCCGGTGGGTCCACCACCCAGCCGGCGGCGGCGTCGATGGGGCCCGGGGCGGCGATGCCCAGGCCCAGCACCCGGGCGTCGTCGACTCCCGACTCGGCCACGAGCGCGGACACCGAGGCGGCCATGTCCGCGGCGATCCCGTCGGTGTCGCCGCCGCTCGGGGTGCGGTGGCTGTGCTGGGCGACGACCGTGCCGAGGAGGTCCACCAGGACACAGGTGATCACGGCGGGGTCGAGGTGGACCCCGACGGCGTAGCGTGAGGTGGGGACGATCTCAAGGAGAGTCCGGGGCTTCCCGCTGCCGGTGTTCTGCTTTCCGGACTCGCGGGCCACACCCTGGTCGAGGAGCCGACGCGTGATGTTGGAGACGGTCTGCGCGGACAGACCGGTGGCCTGAGCCAGCTCCACCCTGCTCAGGCCCGCCGGGTGCCGGCGAATGGCGTCCAGAATCACGGACTCGTTGAAGTCCCCCATGCGCGGCAGGTTGGTGCCGCGCCGGATCGCGCTTTTTCTGGTTCTCACCGTCTTGCTCGTCAACGTGCCTCTCCCAGCCTCGGGCGGGCGGCAGCAGCAGGAGTGCGGCGCCGCCCGCTCCGACGGCAACAGATCGATGGAATGGTACGACGGGTCAGCGGCGTGCCGGGCGGATCAGGCCCGCCCGGCTCAACTGCCCGCCCGGTCAGGTGACTTCGTCTCCGCCGCGGCGGGACGCAGTCGCAGGGTGCGGATCTGGAAGGGCCGGAACGCGAGATCGACGAACGCGCCGTCCGCGGTGCGTCCCAGCTCCCGCTCCGGTTGCTCCAGCAGGTCGCAGTCGAGGGCGGCGGCGAGCGGGAAACCCGTGGTCAGCCGCGCCGAGACCGCGCCGCCGCACGCCTCGTACAGGCGGACCACGACGTCGCCGCTGCGGTCGTCCGCGAGCTTCACCGACTCCACCGCCACATCGGTGGTGTCCAGCGCCACCAGCGCGCGGGCCGCGGCCGGGGCGGGTCGCAGGGGCAGGTTCAGCGCGTAGCCCCCGGCGACGGCCTCCTCGATCCCGGCGCCGGCGAGCAGCGCGTAGCTGAAGCTGTGCCGTCCGCGGTCGGCCTGCGGGTCGGGGCTGTGCGGGGCCCGCAGCAGGGAGAGCCGGACGGTCGTGGTGGTGCCGCCGTCCTCCCGGGTGTCACGGCGCACGTCGTGCCCGTAGGTGGAGTCGTTCAGCAGGGCGGCGCCCCAGTGCCGCTCCCCCACGTGCACCCAGCGGTGCGCCCACAGCTCGAAGCGTGCCGCCTCCCAGCTGGTGTTCTCGTGGGTGGGCCGCTGCACATGGCCGAACTGGATCTCAGCGCTCTCCCGGTCCGCGTGCACATCGAGCGGCCAGGCCGCCTTCAGGACGGTGTCGCGTTCCTGCCAGTCGATGTCATTGCGGACCGTGACCTGACGGCTCTCCGCGGTGACCTCGATGTGCTGCACGAACCGGGAGGATCCGCCGGCGCGCTCGACCCGCACGGACGCCAGCAGCGGCCCTTCGTCCACGAGCGTCACCGACTCGGCCTCGTCGAGGTCGCGCACGGTGTCGCGGTAGTACGAGTCGATGTTCCACGCCGACCACAGGTTGGGGTCGTCGGGGTGGAGCTGGAGGAGGTTGCCCGCGGCACCGGGGGCGATCGCCTCCCGGCGTGCGGTGTGGTCGTACACCGAGGTGATCAGGCCGCGCCGGTCCACGACGACGGTCAGCACGCCGTTGTCCAGGACGAAGCCGCCGTCCCGGGCCGTGGCGGTGACGGCCGCCCGGGGCGTGTCCACCGTGCCGCCCGAGGCGAGCGCAGGGACCTCGGCGAGGACGGCGGTGCGCCCGTCCGACAAGGACTGGCCGCCCGGGAACGCGGGGGATTCTCCGTCCGCGGGCAGGACGGCGACCTCACGGCGGGCGTACGGCCCGGCGTTGAGGAGCGCGGGCCCCGCGGACAGCCGGCCGACCGCGTCGGCGATCACCGTGCCGAGTTCGGCGTGGATCTCCCCGTACTCGCGTTCGGCCTGCTGGTGCACCCACGCGATGGACGAGCCCGGCAGGATGTCGTGGAACTGGTTGAGCAGGACGCGCCGCCAGATCGATTCCAGGTGCTCGTACGGGTACGGAGCGTCGGCCTGGACGGCGGCGGTGGCGGCCCACAGTTCGGCCTCGCGCAGCAGCGCCTCGCTGCGCCGGTTGCCGCGCTTGGTACGGGCCTGGCTGGTGTAGGTGCCGCGATGGTTCTCCAGGTACAACTCACCCCGCCATACGGGGAGTTCGTCGCGTTCCGCACGAGCCGCCGCGAAGAACGCGTCGGGTGCCTCGACGACGACCTTGGGCGATCCTTCGAGGTCGCGCAGGCGGCGGGCCTTCTCCAGCATCGTCCGGGTGGGGCCGCCACCGCCGTCGCCGTAGCCGAACGGGACCAGCGAGCGGCTGGCCACTCCCTTGTCCGCGAAATTGGTCTCGGCGTGGGCGAGTTCGCTCGCGGTGAGGGACGCGTTGTAGGTGTCGACGGGCGGGAAGTGGGTGAAGATCCGCGTTCCGTCGATGCCTTCCCAGGCGAAGGTGTGGTGCGGCAGCTTGTTCGTCTCGTTCCAGGAGAGCTTCTGGGTGAGGAACCACCGGGCGCCGGCCAGCTTGGCGAGCTGCGGGTAGGCGGCGGTGTACCCGAACGAGTCGGGCAGCCATACGCCGTGCTGCTCCACGCCGAACTCCTCGGCGAAGAAGCGCCGCCCGTAGACGAGTTGGCGGGCCAGTGCCTCCCCGCCGGGCAGGTTGCCGTCGGCCTCGACCCACATGCCGCCGACCGGCGCCCAGTTCCCCTCGGCCGCGGCCTTCTTCATGCGGGCGAAGACCTCCGGCCGCTGTTCCTTCATCCACGCGTACTGCTGGGCCGAGGAGCAGGCGAAGACCAGCTCGGGGTACTCCTGCGCCAGCGTGGTCATGTTGGTGAAGGTACGCGCGCACTTGCGCACGGTCTCCCGGACCGGCCACAGCCACGCCGAGTCGATGTGGGCGTGGCCGACGGCGGAGACGGTGTGCGCGGAGGCGTGCGCGGGCCGGGACAGCACATCGGCCAGCCGCTGCCGGGCCGCCGCGGCGGTGCCCGCCACGTCGGCCGGGTCGACGGCGTCGGCGGCACGGCGCAGGGCGTAGAGGATCTCGTGGCGCCGGGAGGAACCGACGGGCAGTTCGTGCATCAGCTCGTCGAGCACCTCGATGTCGTGGACGAGGTGCCACACGTCGTCCTCGCGCACCGCGATCTCGGCCTGCTCCAGCCGGTAGATGTGCTCGGTGCCCGCGGTCTCCAGGGAGCCGTGGTGCAGGTGCAGCCCGGCGCTGCCGACGATGGGCGGGTTGGCGGCCAGCTCGATCAGCAGGTCGACCCGGTCGCCGCCGGTGGCGGAGCCGGCCAGCAGCACACTGCGGTTGTACGGGTGCAGGCCCTGCAACGGCGCGCCCTGCGCGTCGTGGACCAGGCCCTCCGCCTGGCCGCCCGGTCCCTTGGTCAGGTCGAAGCCCAGGTCGAAGACGGCCTCGACGCGCCGTCCCGCCCACTCCTCGGGGACCTCCGCGCTCGCCCGCAGCCAGGTCGTCGACCAGGGGCCGCCCCAGGTCTCGCCCACGGTGAAGGGTGTGTAGTCGGCTCCCAGCGCGTCGGCCACGGGAACCGGCTCGCCGTCGACGAACCAGGCGCTCAGCTCGAAGGGACGCGCGGCACTGTAGAGAGCGGGACGGATGATCCGGTCCAGCAGCTTGCGGATCCGGGCCTCGATGATCCGGCGGTCGTCATGCACGGAGCTGGTCCTTCCAGGGGTCGTACGAGGGATCGGGGGCGGGCAGTCGGATGGTGTCCCGTGCGCCCTGTGGCCAGGCCACCTCCACGAGCAGGGTGCTGCCCAGGGCGCGGGTGCTGACCTCGGGCAGGGCGGCGGGGTCGGTGCCGCCCAGGTGGACGAGGGCGACGTGGGCGGCGCCGTGGGTCACGGGGCCGTCGGTCGCGACGACCGGGGTGGCGGACGCGGCGCCGAGGGCGTTGCTGTCGGTGCCGGTCAGCACGGCGGCGCCGGGCAGTCCCTGTGCGCCGACGACGACGGAGACCAGCCCGTCGGCGCCCGCGACCCGGGCGGTGGCACCCTCCGTCGTTCCGGCCGCGACCGCGGCACCCGGATCGACGGCCAGGGCCCAGCCGCCGACGCGCAGCACGTGTCCGGCTCCGGCCGCGTCGTCGCCGGAGGCGGGGTCGACGCGTACGGCCCGCACCTCGACCGAGCCGCGCAACGCGGAACCGACGGTGATCCAGGGGCCGAGCGCGTACCGGGTGGCGGGACCGCCGAACGGATCCCAGGTGGCGTCCTCGGGCCAGTGCGCGCGGGAGCGCGAGACGGCCGTGGCGCCGTCCATGGAGAGCCTGGTCGCCGGACGCCGGTGGGAGGCGCGGCCCGCCGCGTCGAGCAGCACCACCGCGTTGTCGAGCGGGTCGGCGTCGGCGCACGAACCGGGGCTCGCGGTGGGGTCGCCCGGGGTCTCCGGCGCGGCGTGCGTGGAGTAGGCGAACCGCGCGTAGCAGGGGTCGTCCGCGTGCGGCCGGGCCGGGTCGGCGTGGTCCCCGCCGTGGTTGACGACGCGTACGACGCCGTCCGCGGCGGTGCCGGAGACCAGCCAGCCGGGCGCGGTCAGGGCGCGGTGGAAGTCGCCCTGCTCGACGGGGAGCGGGGTCTCCTGCTCGGTCCACACCGGGTGGTCGGGCGGCAGGGCCAGACCGATGAAGCCCTTGCTCGCCCAGTACGGCGAGGCCGGCCCCGAGTACACCTGGAGGATGCCGCGGAAGGGCCGGTGCCAGCCGAGGGTGAGCAGTCCCTCGGCGTCGGTGGCGCCGTGGCCGGTGAAGTGGTCGAGCATCCGGCTCGCGATGGCCCGGGTCTCGCCCGGCGCGAGCGGGGTGGCGTCGAACAGGGCGCCGGTCCACAGCGGGGCGAGCGCGGCGTGCCGGTAGGTGAGCGAGCGGCCCTGGATCAGCGGGGAGCCGTTGGCGCCGACCAGGAGCCGCTGGTCCGCGAGGAAGCGGCGCAGCCGGTCCCGGTAGCGGTCGAGGAGCCCGTCGGGCGCGGCGTCGCCGAGGATGCGGCAGAACCACAGCGGGTACAGGTGCATGGCCCAGCCGTTGTAGTGGTCGAAGTTGCGCCGCTCCCCGCCGGTGAGCCCGTCGGAGTACCAGCCCTCCCCCGCGTACCAGCCGTCGGTCAGCCCGATGACCCGGTCCAGGTCCTGCTGGCGCCAGTCGCCGCCGACGGTACGGGCGAATGCCTCGGTGACGCCCTGGAACCAGATCCAGTTGTTCCCCGGCATGGGGTCACCGACCATCGGGGCGAGCCAGTCGAGCACCTGCTGTCTCACCCGGTCGGTGAGGCGGTCCCAGATCCAGGGCCGCGTCTCGTGCAGCGCGAGCGCGATGGACGCGGCCTCGACCTTGGCCTGGTTGCGCTCGGCGAAGGTGGGCCAGCGTTCCGGGTTGTCCGGATCGGTGCCGGCGGCGAGGCCGGCCGCGTACCAGCCGGCCAGGTCGTGCGGATCGCTGCCGCCCGCACCCGCCAGCCGGAAACCGGCCAGCAGAAAGGTGCGGGCGAAACCCTCCAGCCCGTCGCTGTGCTCGCCGCTGCTGCTCGGCACTCCCGGCAGCCGGATGAGGGCGTGCCGGTCCGTGGCGTGCGGCCGTACGGCGAGCAGCAGCCGGTCCGCGGTCCGCTCCCAGTGGGCGCGGTCCTCGGCGGGGGTGCGGTTCATGACTGACGGGCCTCCCAAGCCTGTTCGAACTCGGCGCGGATCTGGTCGCCGGCCTCCTTGCGCCAGGTCTTCATGGCGTCGTCCCACTCGCTGAGCGGGAGGCGCCCCTGCATGATGCCCTTGCGGGTGTCGTCCAGAGTCGTCTGCATGAGGAGGGTCTTCTGGGAGTCCGTCGGCGAGTACAGGGGCTCGGCCGGGTTGGGGATCAGTTCCTTGACGGCTTTCGTCTGGAACTCGTACTGCGTGGGTACGATCTCCGGCTTCTGCGGGTAATACAGGGTGAACGGCGCGTCCGTGGCGAAGATGGTGGGCAGGTACACCTCGGACTGGCCCTGCGGGGTGAGGATCGGGTCGGTCCCCTTGAGCGTGTGGTCCGGGCCCTCGACGCCGTATTTGCGCAGCAGGTACGCATCCGTGCCGAAGGGAGCCGCCAGGGCGTTCATCGCGCGCAGGATCTGCTTGATGCGCGCCTTGGGCGCCTTCTTGAGGATGAGTGTGGCGTAGTTGGCCGAGCCCGCCCACTGGCCGCCGCGACCGCCGTCGTAGCCCGGCGCAAGCATGTAGCCCACGTCGAAGCCCTTCGTGGCCGGGGCGTACGTGGTGTAGTAGTCGTTCCACGCCGCGGGCGCATCGGGGTTCATGACGGTCCGACCGGTGCCGAACCAGTCCTTGGCCTTGCCCAGGACGGTGTACGTGTCGGGATGCATGACACCGGCCTTGGTGAGCTGGCGGACCGCGTCGAGGGACTGCTTGGCCTCTTCGGTCTCGAAGTACCAGGTGAACTTGCCGTTCTCCTCGGCCCAGTTGTTGGGCCCCCGGAGCATCTGCATCACGAAGTTCCACGCGGTGACGCTGTCGCCGAGGGCGTACTGCTGCTTCTTGGGGTCCGTCACGTCCTTGCACAGCTTGGCGAACTCGTCCCAGGACTTCGGATTCGGGTCGAGTCCCCGCTCGTTGATCAGGTCGAGGCGGGTGTAGTTGGGACCTCCGGCGAGCGGCCGCGGCATCGGGATCGCGTAGATCCCGCCGTTGCGCACACAGGGAGCCCAGGAAGCGCTGGGAATGTTGGCGAGATACGGGTAGTCCCGGATGTTGTCGCCCGACAGGTGCTCGGTGAGGTCCTCGCACAGGGTGTCCAGCATGTCCGGAGTGGCCGCGGTGTTGCTCTTGGGCGGCAGCATCAGCATCGCGTCGGGCAGATCGCCGCCCGCGATGGTCACGGCGAACTTGGCCGGATAGTCGCCGACGGGCGTGATCTGGAAGTTGAGGTCGCAGCCGACGCTCTTGTTGAGGGCCTGCCACATGACGTTGCGGTTCAGCGGCGGCGGCACCGGGTTGAAGATCAGGGTCATGATGTCGATGGCGGGCCCCTTGGCAGGGGGGCCGTCCGGGAATGCCTTTGCCGGGTTCGCCGGGTACTTCATATAGCCGGCGGCGACACCGTCGGCACTCGACGGCATCGATGTCTCAACACCCTTGTACGGGATGTACGAGGGCAGTTGCGCCGTCGCGTTGGCCTTGCCGGCCGAGGGCGGGCGGTAGTCCCCGCAGCCCGCGAGCGTCAGGCCGGCCGCGACACCGGCGGCGGACGCGAGGAAACCTCTACGGCTCAGACGTGGGTTCATGCTCGTGTTCATCCCTTCACCGCCCCGACCATCACGCCCTTGTTCATGTGCCGCTGGAGGAAGGGGTAGACGATCACGATGGGCACGATCGACAGCACCAGGATCGCGGCCTGGAGCGACTGGGTCGGAGGCGGGACCGCACCGGCCGCGACGTTCAGCTGGCCGCCGCTGAGCTGTGAGTTGTTGACGACGTAGGTACGCAGGACCATCTGCATGGGCCACTTCGACGCGTCGTTGATGTACAGCAAGGCGTTGAAGAACGCGTTCCAGTACGTCACCGCGTAGAAGAGTCCGATGACGGCGACGGACGCCTTGGACAGCGGCAGGATGATCCTCGTGAGGATCTTCAGCTCGGAGGCGCCGTCCATCCGGGCCGCGTCGATGAGCTCCTGGGGCAGATTCATGAAGAAGGAGCGCAGCACGATCACGTTGAACGCGTTGATCACGGTCGGCAGGATCAGCGACCAGTAGCTGTTGATCAGATGGAGCTGCTTGACCATCAGATAGCTGGGGATGACACCCGGCGCGAAGAGCATCGACATCAGCAACAGCATGAGCACGGGCTTGTGCCCGAAGGAGCCGGGGCGGCTGAGTCCGTACGCCAGCGTGATGGAGCAGACGAGGCTGAGGGCGGTGCCGACGACGGTCACACCGACGCTGACGAGCATCGCCTTGGACACCAGGCCGCCCGAGAGCAGCGCGCTGTAGGAGTCGAACGTGACGTGGTCGGGCCACAGGACATAGCCGCCGGCCTTGGTGACCTGGACGGGGTCGGCGAGCGACGTCGAGACGATCGCCAGGAAGGGCAGCAGGACAAGGACGACGCAGATCAGCAGGATCAGTGACTTGAAAGCGCGCCACGGCAGGGCGCCGGGGGTCTCCCCGGGAACCGCGCTGTAGGACTTGCGCGGCTTGCGGCGTACCGGGTGTGCGGGTGACAGCGTGGTCATGAGCGGTATACGCCTTCCTCGCCGAAGAAGTGGGCGATCTTGTTGGCGCCCAGGACAAGGACGACTCCGACGACTCCCTTGACGAGACCGACGGCGGCGCTCACGCCCCAGTCCCCACCGACCAGGCCGTGGTTGTAGACATAGGTGTCCATGACCTCGCTGTTGTCGAGGCCGACGCCCTGCTGCTGGAGCAGGATCTGCTCGAAGCCGACGGACAGGGCGTCGCCGAGGCGGAGGATCAGCAGCAGGATCACCAGGCCGCGCAGGGCGGGCAGGGTGACGTGCCAGGTCTGGCGCAGGCGGCTCGCGCCGTCCATGGCGGATGCCTCGTACAGGTTCTGGTCGACGCGGGAGAGCGCGGCGAGGAAGAGGATCGTGCCCCAGCCGGTGTCCTTCCAGATGATCTGGGAGGTGAGCAGCGACTTGAAGAGATCGGGGTTGCCGATGATGTTCCAGGTGCCCATGTCGTGTGCCTGGAAGAACAGGTTGAGCATGCCGTCGTTGCCCAGCATCTGCTGGAAGAGGGAGACGACGACCACCCAGGACAGGAAGTGCGGCAGGTACAGGACGTTCTGTATCCACTTCTTGACCCGTTCGCTGACCAGGCTGTTCAGCGCGAGCGCCAGCAGGATGGGCGCGGGGAAGACGAACACGACCTGGATGAGGGTCAGTTCCAGCGTGTTGATCAGCGCGTGCACGAACTGCTGGTCACCGTTGAAGATGACGGAGAAGTTGTCGAACCCTGTCCACCGGCTGTGCATGATACCGATGTAAGGTTGGTAATCCTGAAAGGCGATGACGTTGCCGAGCAGCGGGATGTAGTGGAACAGCAGCAGGACCACTATGCCCGGTATCAGGAACCAGAACAGGGCCATGTCGCGGCGGCGACGTGGGCGCAGGAACCGGAAACGGCCCTTGTCCGGCCGCCTGTCCTCATTGGCCGAGGCGGCGGCCGGTTGTTCAAGCGTTGTCATGACGTGACGCCCTTTCACCGGGGACGGACGGCTTCGGCCGTCCCCGGGTTGGCAAGGTTTATCTACATTTGTTCGATGATCCAGCGTCCATCGGGTTGATACTGCTTTCCTGGTTGTGTGTGTCAGGCCAGGCGCGGGAGCGCTTCGCGGGTGACTTCACCCTGTAGCGGCTCCCCCGCCACCCATCGTTCGACCTCCGCGACCGCGTACCGTCCGAGTCGTGCCACCTCGCTGCCCTGAGCGCCGGCGATGTGCGGGGTGATGAGCACATTGGGCAGGGACAGCAGGGGATGGCCGGACGGCAGCGGTTCGGGATCCGTCACATCGAGATACGCTTCGAGACGGCCGGAGGAACACTCCCTGGTCAGGGCCTCCGTGTCGACGATGGCACCCCGGGCGGTGTTGATCAGAACACCGCCGTCGGGGACGAGTGCGAGCATCTCGGCATCGAGCAGGCCGGTCGTCTCGGGCAGGAGCGGTGCGTGGACGCTCACCACCCGGGACCTGCGGCACAGCTCGGCCAGTTCCACTCGCTGCGCGCCGAGCCGGCGGGCCTCCTCGTCCGTCACGTACGGGTCGCTCAGCAGGATCTGGTGACCCGCGTCGGACCTGACGAGTTCGGCGATGACCCGGCGGCCGATGCGCGAGGCGCCGATGATGCCGACGGTGAGACCGTCGGCGCCCGATCGGCCGGCGAAGTCCGGCCACTCGGCGGAGTAGCCGGCCGCCATGGTCAGCGTGCGCCGGGCGGCGAGCGTGACGAGGGCGAGGGTGTAGGAGACGACCGGGCCCGCGTTGGCGTCGGCCGCCGACGAGACGACGATGCCGCGTTCCCACACCGCGTCGCTCACCAGCGACTTGACCGTGCCCGCCGCGTGCACGACGGCCCGCAGCCGGGGGGCCCGCGCCAGCACCTCGGGGGTCAGGCGCGGGCACCCCCAGCCGCTGATCAGGACCTCCGCGTCGGCGAGCGCGTCCGGGAACGCGGCGCCGGCACCGGAGCCCACCTGGTCCGGGGCGAGCCGGACCAGCGACGCGAGCCGTGCACGCAACTCCGGCGGAAGCACGTGATCGGCGACGGCCGGGTCCATCACGCAGACCGCCTCGGGAAGGGCGGAGCGTGTCGCTCGGACTGTCATGGTGGGCTCCCTTTCGGTACGTGCTGGTCGTGCCGGTACGGCGGTTCGTCAGGCGCGCGGCAGGCGCAGGGTCACCATCTGGAACGGCCGCAAGGCCAGGACGACCGTGCCGTCCGCCGTGCCGGGCCGCCCGGTGTCGGCGAGCGGGCGTTCCAGCAGGTCCGTGAGGACGGCGCCGTCGGCGGCGAAACCGTCGACGGAGACGGTGGCCCGGGCGCGGCCGCCGTTCGCCTCGTAGAGCCGTACCACCAGGTCGCCGCTGCGGTCGTCGGCCAGCTTCACCGCGCTCACCACGACGGCGTCGTCGTCCACGGTCACCAGCGGGGCGACCGCTTCGGCGGTCCCGGTGACCCGGCGCTCGGGCAGGTTGGCGCGGTAGCCCTCGCGGACCGCGTCACCGATCGTCGCGCCCGGCGCCAGGGCGTGCCGGAACCGGTGCACACCCTGGTCCGTCTCCGGGTCCGGGTAGCGGGGCGCGCGCAGCAGCGACGCCCGTACGGTGGTCGTGGTGCCCTCGTCGGTGCCGGTCCGTACCGCGCGGGTCACGTCGTGGCCGTACGTGGCGTCGTTGACGATCGCGACGCCCCAGCCGGGTTCGTCGACGTGGATGAAGCGGTGGTTGCACGCCTCGAACTTGGCCCACTCCCAGCTCGTGTTCTGGTGCGTGGGCCGGTGCACGTGGCCGAACTGGGTCTCGGAGGCGTACCGGTCGGCCTTCACGTCCAGCGGGAAGGCCAGCTTCAGGAACTTCTCCCGCTCGTGCCAGTCCACCTCGGTGTCGATGTCGAGCCGCTTGTCACCGGCCGGCACCGACAGGAGCTGGGTGACCCGCGAATCGCCGAAGGCCCGCTCGATCCGCACCGTGGCGCCGTCGGCGCTCAGTCCGGTCACCTCGGTGAGGTCCGTGCCGACGTTCCGGTAGAAGCGGTCGACGTCCCACGCGTCCCACTGGTTGGGGAAGTCGGGGTGGAGCTGGAGCAGGTTGGCCGCCTGCCCCGGCGCGACGGCCTCCCGGTCCGCGGCGATGTCGTAGGCGGAGACCACCAGCCCGCGTCCGTCGATCTCGACCCGCAGCAGGCCGTTGTCGAGGACGTAACCGCCTCCCTCACGCGGGACGGGGACCACGGCGTCCGGGGCGGTGAGCGCGGCGGCGCCACCGGCCGGGACGCCGCCGCGGGCGTGCGGGGCCGAGTTGAACACCAACTGTCCGGCGCCAAAGGCGTCACCGGCGAGCGCGCGCTGCGCACGCTCGATGATGCCTTCCAGCTCCCCGGCGAGGCGCGCGTAGGTCTCGCGCGCCTCGCGGTGCACCCAGGCGATGGAGGAGCCGGGCAGGATGTCGTGGAACTGGTGCAGCAGCACCGTCTTCCAGATCCGGTCCAGTTCCTCGTAGGGGTAGGGCGCGCCGGCGCGCACCGCGGCCGTCGCGGCCCACAGCTCGGCCTCCGTCAGCAGGGACTCGCTGTGCCGGTTGCCGCGCTTGGTCTGCGCCTGGCTGGTGAGCGTGGCGCGGTGCAGTTCGAGGTACAGCTCGCCGACCCACACGGGCGGGTCGGGGTATTCGGCCTCGGCCTTGGCGAAGAAGGCCGCGGGGGACTCCCACTCGACGGCCGGGGCGCCTTCCAGACTGCGCATGCGGGCGGCCTTGGCGACCATCTCGCGGGTGGTGCCGCCGCCGCCGTCGCCGTAACCGGTCGGGGCGAGGGACCGGGTGGCGACGCCCTTCTCCTTGAAGTTGCGGGCCGCGTGTGCCAACTGGCGACCGGACATCTCGCAGTTGTACGAGTCGACGGGCGGGAAGTGGGTGAAGATCCGGGTGCCGTCGATGCCCTCCCACTGGAAGGTGTGGTGCGGGAACTTGTTGGTCCGGCTCCAGGAGATCTTCTGGGTGAGCAGCCGCTGGGAGCCGGCCGCCTTGATGATCTGCGGCAGGCCGGCGGCGAAGCCGAAGGTGTCGGGCAGCCAGGCTTCGTCGTTCTCGATGCCGAACTCGTCCAGGAAGAACCGCTTGCCGTGCACGAACTGCCGGGCCATCGCCTCCGAGCTGGGCATGTTGGTGTCGGACTCCACCCACATGCCGCCGGCCGGCACGAACCGGCCGTCCGCGACCGCCTTCTTCACCCGGGCGTACACCTCGGGCCGGTGCTCCTTGATCCAGGCGAACTGCTGGGCCTGGGACATGGCGAAGACGAAGTCCGGCTCGTCCTCCAGCAGGGCCGTCATGTTCGACGTGGTCCTGGCCACCTTGCGGACCGTCTCGCGCAGCGGCCACAGCCACGCGGAGTCGATGTGCGCGTGACCGACGGCGCTGATGCGGTGCGCCGCGGGAACCGCGGGCGCGGAGAGCACTTCGGCGAGTTGGTCCCGGGCGGCCTGGGCGGTGCCGCCCACGTCCTGGAGGTCGACGGCGTCCAGCGCGCGGCCGACCGCGCGCAGGATCTCCCAGCGGCGCGCCCCGTCGAGGGGCAGCTCCCGCATCAGCTCGCCGAGCACCTCCAGGTCCATGACCAGGTTCCACACCGTCTCGTCGAAGACGGCCAGCCGCATCTCGCCGAGCACGTACTGCGGTGCGTCGCCCGCGGTCGCCTTGTCACCCATCGGCGTCGGCTGGAACGGCACCCCGCTCGCGTCGAGGTCGGGGTTGGAGGCGGCCTCGATGTGCCAGTGGACCTGCTCCCCGCCGGTGACCGGCGCCCCGACGCGGATGTACGCGTTGCGGGGGTGGAGTCCCTTGACCGGGGTGCCGTCGGGCCGGTAGACGAGGCCCTCGCACTGGAAGCCCGGGGTGCGCGGGGTGAAACCGAGGTCGAGCACGGCCTCGACGGTACGGCCCGCCCACTCGGCGGGAACGGCACCGGTGACCTTGAACCAGCTGGTGCCCCACGGCGTGCCCCAGGGGGTGCCGGTCGCGATGGGGCGGGTGGGTGCCGCCAGGCCCTCGGCCACGGGCACGGGTTCGCCAGGGGTGGACCAGATCTCCACGGTCAAGGGGGTGGTGACGGGGTGGACTGCCGGCCGGATGCGTTCCCTGAGGACGCGGTCCAGGCGTGCTTCGACCAGGTTCCGGTCGTCGTGCATGAAGGGGGTCTCCTGTAGCTGCGAGCGTATGCGTGCAGTCGAAGGTCGGTGGGGCAGTCGGGTTCGGTCAACGGCTGCCGGTGGCGGTGTACGGCGACCGGTGTCGGTCAGTCGCCGGGCTCGGTCACCGGGGCGGGGCGCTCGCAGGTGCTGGTCACCGGGAGCGCGCGGCCCTGGTCCGCCGCGTCCATGAGGGTGAGCATGATGTCCAGGACGTGCGCGGCGAGCTCGGCCGACGCGCGGTGCGCCCGCCCGGCCGACAGTGCCTCGGCCAGGTCGGCGAGGCCCGCGCCGCGTCCGGCGTCCCGGTAGCCGGCGGACACGGGCAGGGTCTCCCAGCCGTCCCCGCGGTTGATCTCGACGGTGCCGTCGAAGCCGTTCGGGTCGGGCACGGACAGCGATGCCTCGGTGCCGTGCACCTCGATCCGCGGCAGCCGCGCGGCGCGCACGTCGAAGCTCATGACCAGCGTGGACAGGGCCCCGTCCGCGTGTTCGAGGACGCCGGTGATGTGGGTGTCCACCTCCACCGGGAAGGTGTGGCCCGCGCGGGGACCGCTGCCGATGGTCCGCTGCTTGCGCGGCCGGGAGGACGCGCCGGTCACCTTGACGACCGGGCCGAGCAGGTGGACCAGGGCCGAGAGGTAGTAGGGGCCCATGTCGAGCAGGGGGCCGCCGCCCGGCTGGTAGTAGAACTCCGGATCCGGGTGCCACGCTTCGTGGCCCTTGGTCGTCATGAACGCGGTGGCCGCGACCGGGGTGCCGATCAGACCGTCGTCGACCGCCTTGCGCGCGGTCTGGGTGCCGGTGCCGAGGACCGTGTCGGGTGCGCAGCCGACCCGCAGCCCGGCCTCGCGCGCCGCCGTCAGTACGGCGTCGGCCTCCTTGCGGTTGGCCGCGAGGGGCTTCTCCCCGTACACGTGCTTGCCCGCGGCGAGCGCCGTGAGGGCGACCTCCGCGTGCGCGGCCGGGATCGTCAGGTTGAGAACGGCGTCCACGTCGTCCCTGGCCACCAGGTCGGCCACGGTCGGCGCCACGGTCACCCCGTCCCCGACCTGGGCCGCGACGGCCTCCGCGCGGCTCTGGTCGAGGTCGGTGACGGCGGTCAGCCGCACGGACGTCAGGCGCTCCAGCGTCGAGAGGTAGGCGCCGCTGATCTTTCCAGCGCCCACGATGCCGATGTTCAAGGGCTTCAGCGACTCGCCCACAGCAGTCCCCTTTCGGTCAACGTCCGGACCTCCGGCACGTCGAAGTCGTCGAGCTTGTGCCCGATGGTCGAGACGAAGACCCGTCCCGCTCCCCACGTCCTGGTCCACACGGCGGGCATCACCGCGGGCCGGTCCCTGAGCTCGTCGGCCGGGAAGGTGGTGGTGGCCAGCACCTCGATGTGCGGGTCGGTGAGCACCCAGTACTGCTCGGTGTGGACGTCGAAGTCGGCGAGCCCAGCGACGACGGGGTGGTCGGCGCGCTCGGGCAGCACGTGCACGGTGTGGTCGTGGAAGCCCGGCGGATGCATGACGAACTTGCCACCGGTCAGCAGGTGGTAGTTGTGGTCGTGGAAGCAGTCGACGATGCCGCCGTGCCAGCCGGCCAGGCCGGTGCCCGCGCGTACCGCGGCGGCGAGGTTCTCGCTCTGCTCCCGGGTGATCGTTCCCATGGTCCAGCACTGGACGATCAGGTCGGTTGCGGCCAGACGCTCCGCGTCGTCGTACACCGCGAGGTCTTCGGAGGTCTCGACGACGAAGCCCTGTTCCTTGAGGAAGGGGACGAAGGCGTCGCTGATCGTCACGGGCTGGTGCCCGTCCCAACCGCCGCGGACGACGAGCGCCCGCCGGGTGTCGGTGGTCAAGGTGATTGCACGCTCCCATCAGCGCCGCGCGGTGGGGCGCGGCGGTCGGGGTCGAGTGGTGTTCGCCCGACGGGTCGGGCCGGAGCAGGAACTGCCCCTGACCGGCGTTGTCGGGTGTGCTGCCATGTGAACTTATGAACCGCCGCCGAAGTTTGTCAATACGTTGTAGTAACTCGGATGTCATGCGTTTCGGCGAGCGAGCCGGGGGCCGGGCGCCGTGGCGGGCGCGGCCGGGTCGGCATCGGTCCGGCACCGGTCCGGCACCGGTCGGTTCGACGGGGGCGCCCCGGCGGCCGCCGGGGCGCCCGCACCCGGACCAACCCGTCGCGCGGGAGGTGTCCGGCGGCCCGCGGAGCCGTCCGCCCACCCGACCGCCCAACCGAGCCGTCCGCCCAACCGACCGCCCACCGGACCGACCTCCCGGCCGACCTCCGGACCGACGCGGACGGCCTGAATGGTCCGCGCCTGCCGCGTGCGACGACCACGGAATGGGCCGGCCGCACGAACGACCCACCCCTGTGTCAGAACACTTATTTTCCATTTCCGTCGCCACCTTCACCCGCCCCCAGAATTCCGGCCATGCATATGAATCTGCACAACAGAATTCGGTTTCAGGGATTGACGTTGGGCAGGCCACTGGGTTTGCTGACAGCCGACAAAACCCCACCCCCACTGAAGGAACTCCATGGCGATCACCAGACGCAGTATGCTCGGCGGCGCCCTCGCGGCCGGTGCCGGAATCGGCACCATGGCCGCCCTGCCGCGGGCCACCGCGGCCGAGTCGGCAGCCGCCGCCGGCCCGCCCGGCGATGTCGTCGGCAAGATCTCGGTCGGATACCAGGGCTGGTTCGCCTGCCAGGGTGACGGTTCCCCCATCAACAGCTGGTGGCACTGGAGCCAGGACAAGAGCAAGCCGCCGTCGCCGTCCAACACCACCATCAAGTCCTGGCCCGACATGTCGGAATACTCGCGCGGTTTCACCACCGCGTATCCGAATCTGAACGGCGGTGGACCCGCCCAACTCTTCTCGTCCTGGGACCAGCAGACCGTCGACACGCATTTCCGCTGGATGCGTGAGAACAACATCGACACGGCGGCCCTGCAACGCTTCAACCCCTTCGGATCCGAGGGGCCGACCCGGGACGGAATGGCGCAGAAAGTGCGCCAGTCCGCCGAGGCGAACGGCCGCAAATTCTACATCATGTACGACGTAACCGGCTGGACCTCCATGCAGTCCCAGATCAAAGAGGACTGGACGTCCAAAATGCAGGCACACACCGCGTCCAGCGCTTATGCGCGGCAGAACGGAAAACCCGTGGTGTGCATTTGGGGATTCGGTTTCAACAGCTCCACGAGGCCCTTCGAGCCGGGACCGTGCAAGGACGTCGTGGACTGGTTCAAGGCCCAGGGCTGTTACGTGATCGGCGGCGTCCCCACCCATTGGCGCACCGGTACGGACGATTCACGCGCCGGTTTCTCGGACGTTTACCACGCCTTCAACATGATCTCCCCGTGGATGGTGGGGCGGATCTCCAGTGCCGCACAGTCCGACCAGTTCTTCACCAGCGTCAACACGCCCGACAAGGCGGACTGCGACGCGCACGGCATCGACTACCAGCCCTGTGTCCTGCCCGGAGATCTCCAGGAGCGCCACCGGGCGCACGGTGATTTCATGTGGCGGCAGTTCTACAACATGGTGCGGCTGGGTGTTCAGGGCATCTACATCTCCATGTTCGACGAGTTCAACGAGGGCAACCAGATCGCCAAGACGGCCACGACCGCGGCCGGTGTGCCCTCGGGTTCGGGGATCTGGGCGCTCGACGAGGACGGCACGGCCTGCTCGTCCGACTACTACCTGCGTCTGACCGGTGACGGCGGCCGGATGCTCAAGGGGCAGATCGCCCTCACCGCGCAGCGGCCGACCGCTCCGGTGCGATGATGCCGAGCGGGGCCGGGGCGGGTGTCCCCCTGCTTCGCCTCAGCCCCGCTCCCGCCCCTTCAGCCGCGGGGTGAACGTGGCGTGGAACAGCGTGGAGGCGGCGCCCACCGCTGCCGCCTCCGCGCTCAGCACGGAGCGTTCCACGTGGACCCGCCTGAGGCGGCGGGCGGTGGGGAACTCGTTGACGGCACGGCCGATCTCGTCGAGGTAGCAGTCGGCGACGTCGTCGGTGAAGAACGGGCCGCCCAGCACGATGAGGTCGATGTCGAGCAGGTCGACGAGGCCCAGCGCGCCCCGTCCGACGGCCCGTGCGACTTCGCGCAGCGCCGCGGTCGCGCCCGGGTGACCGGCCGCCACCGCGCGCCCCACGGACCGGTACGCCGCGGTGCTGCTGCGCGCCGGTGCGGCCGTCCGCAGTCCGAGCCGCTCGGCGAACTGCGGCACGGACACGGGCGGATTGCACTCGGGCAGGATCTCGGGCCTGCCGTCCGCCGCGACGCGGTCCAGGGCGAGCGCGCACAGCTGGCCGAACTCCCCCGCGTTCGCGCTCACTCCCCGGTAGAGGTCGCCGTTGAGGTAGAGGCCCGAGCCGACGCCGGTGCCGAGATAGAGGTAGGCGAAGTCCCGGGCCCTGCGGTCACGTCCGATCCACCGCTCCCCCGCCGCCGCGGCGAGCGAGTCCTTCTCGATGAGGACCGGGCAGGGGAAGTGCTCCTTCAGGAGGTACAGCAGCGGCAGATCCTGCCAGCCGCGCATCAGGGGCGGTCCGAGGACCGTGCCGGAGGCGATGTCGACCGGTCCGGGCACGGCCACGCCGACGCCCAGGAAGCCGTCCTCGCGGACCGCGCCGTGCGCCTTGCCGAGTGCTTCGTGGCCCAGGTCGACGGCCTGCGCCACGAATTCGGCGGGGTCGGTCTCGGCGCTGACGGCCCGCGTGCAGGTGCACACGAGGGCGCCGTCGAGGTCGATGACGACGGCGGTGAGCACCTCCGGGTCGATGTGCAGTCCGAGCGCGTGCGCCGCCGTACCGCACAGCCGCACCGGAGTGCGCGGTTTGCCGGAGGTGGCGCGGCGCTGGGCGTCCTCGACGAGGACACCGCGGTCGAGCAGCGAGCGGGCGATACGTGACACGGACTGCTGGGTGAGGCCGGTCCGGTGGGCGATCTCACCGCGGGTGACGGTGCCCGCGAGGCGCACCGTCTCGATCACCACGCACTCGTTGAACGAGCCGAGGTCGAGTTGGTTGACCCCGCTGAACGCGGGCGCGTCCGGGGCCTGCTCCGCGCCGTCCGGCCGGCTCTGGTGCTCGGCGACGGGCTCGCGCAGCCAGCGGACCGGGCGGCCGTCCGGTTCCGTGGGACGTTCGAGCGCCGCCACGAGGTCGAGGAACACCCGGCGCGACGACTCCGGGTGGCTCGTGCTGTCCAGGGCGATGAGCGCGTTCAGGAAGCCGCGCCAGCTCGCGCGGACGGGCAGGTCGTGGTGGCTGACGGGGGAGCCGCCGGGTCGTCCGCCGGCGCCCGGCCACAGGGCGACGGCATGCAGGGCGATGTCCGGGTGGCGGGCCGCGGCGTCGGCGAGGAACGCGGCGAACTCCTCGTCGCTCGCGGCGGGTTCCAGGCGAAGCCGGTCCAGCGCCCGGTCCAGTCCGGCCACCGCCCGCGCGTCGATCACCGTGGCGGCGGTCGCGGGACGGCTGGTCTCCGCCCGCGTACCGACGAGGAGTACGGCGCGGTCCGCGTCGGCGTACAGGCCCATCACCCACACGTCGGTGCCGGGCAGGGGCGGACGGGTCGGGACGCGGGGGACGAGCGGCTGGTCAGGACCGAGGTTCCAGCGTCGGCGGATCGCCGCCACGGTGGCGTGGGACAGGCCCAGTTCGCGGGCGATGGCCCGGCTGGCACCGCTGCCGCCGGGTGCGAGCAGGGTCCGGGTGACGACCTCCGCCTCGTCGACGGTGACGGGTCTGCCGGTGCGCGGTCGCTGCCGGAGACCGGCCAGACCGTCGCTGTGCCAGCGGTGGCGCCAGGTGCCCACGGTCTGCCGGGAGACACCCAGCCGGCGGGCGATCTCCGCGTCGCGCCAGCCTTCGGCCGTCAGGAGCACGATCCGGGCGCGCAGGGCGAGAGCGCCTCCGTTCGCGGCCCAGTCCCGCAGTGTGGCACCGGTCTGCGGCGTCATGGTGTCCGCGCGGTGGGGTTCAGGCACCGGGTGGCTCCTCGTCGGGCTGGGCTCGGGTGATCCGCAGGGTGCGGATCTCGAACGGACGGAGATTCAGCGGAATGCGGGAACCGGCGTGCGGAGCGGGCTCGGCGTTCTCCTCCGACAGGTCCGTCGTGCACACGGCCGCGACGGCGAAATCGACGGTGAGCGCGGCGCGCACGGCGTTGCCGCGGGCTTCGTAGAGGCGTACGACGACGTCTCCGCTGCGGTCGTCGGCGAGTTTCACGCTCTCCACGACGGCGTCCGGGTGATCGGTGCTCACCAGGGGGTCCGCCGCCGGCGCCGCCGTCCCCGGACGCAGGGGCAGCGCGAGGAGATAGCCGTCCTCGACGGCGTCGCCTGCCGTGGCGCCCGGCCGCACGGTGTGCCGGAAGCGGTGCGCTCCCCGGTCGGCGTACGGGTCGGGTCCGCGCGGGGCACGCAGGAGCGTGTGGCGTACGACGGTGCTCGTGCCCCCGTCGTCCCGGTCCCGCCGGACGATGTCGTGGCCGTGCGGGGTGTCGCTCGCGAAGCCGACGCCCCAGTGGGCTGCGCCGACGTGGATCCAGCGCTGGAGGGGTCTCTCCGCTCCGTCGGCCGGAGGGTGGCTCGTGTGTCCGAAGGGGATGCCGCACCGGCTGTGCCCGGCCGGTCCGTCCAGGGGCCAGGTCTGTTTGAGCGCGGTGTCGCGTTCACGCCAGTCGACCTCCGTGTCGACCACCAGGGAGGGGCTGCCCGCGGTCAGCGTCAGGTCCTGGGTGAAGACCGAGCGGCCGTTGCCGCGGCTGATCCGCACGGTGGCCACCAGGGGTCCGGCCGCGACCAGTTCGATCCCCTCGGCCCGGGTCAGGTCCCGGCGGGTGCGTTCGCTGCCCAGGGCGAGTGTGCGGGCCGGGTCGGTGACGGGCTCGTCACGGTGCAGTTCCAGGAGGTTGCCGGCCCATCCCGGGGCGATGGCGTCGCGTCCCGTGGCCAGGTCGACGAGGGAGCGGACCAGGCCGTCGCCGTCCACCGTGACGCGCAGCCGACCGTTGTCGAGGATGTGCCGGCCGTCCTGGGTGCGCCGGGCCGTGACCGGTGCCGTACCGTCCAGCGCGATGCCGACGCCTCCGGTGCCGTGGGCGGGGGCCTCGGCGAGCACCGCGCACCGGCCGTCGGCGAGCACCTGGGCGACGGCGGGCAGACCGGCGGGCCCGACGCCGTCCTGGTCCGTCCCTGGTCCGTCCGCCCTTTCGAGCAGGACGGCTTCCCGTTCCAGCAGGACGACTTCACGGCGGGCGAACGGCGCGGGGTTGTGCACCACCGCGTCCCCGCGGGCTCCGAGCGCGCGGTGGATCAGCCGGGTGAGTCGGCGTCCGAGGTCGTGGTGGACGTCCTCGGCGTCCTGCCGGGCCCGCGCGGCGGCGGCGCCGGCGAGGATGCCGTGGCTCTGCTGGGTGAGGACGGAGATCCAGATCCGCTCCAGCGCGTCGTACGGGTAGGGCGTGCCGTTGCGGACCGCCGCGCCCGCCGACCACAACTCGGCTTCGTGGAGCAGCGCTTCGCAGGTCCGGTTGCCGCGCTTGGTGCGTGCCTGGCTGGTGAACTCCCCGGTGTGGGGGGCGAGGTCGAGCGGGCCGCGCACGGCGGGTTCGGCGTCCGGCCCGGGTGCGGCCGGGTGCGTCGGGTGCCAGGCCCGGGTGAGGGGGCGCGGTCCGTGCCGCGGCGGGCCGTGCGGGTCTGCGAGCCGGGCGGCCTCTTCCAGCGCGGCCCGGTCGGGGTGGTGCAGGGTCCGCAGGGGCGACACGGGCGAGCCCTCGTCGCCGTGCGGGTCCGTCGCGCGGCCCGGGACATGGACGAGCACGGCGCTGCCGTCGATGCCCTCCCAGCGGAAGGACTGGTGCCGCGCCGGCCGGTCGGTACGGGAGACCAGCATCCAGTGCGCACCGGCGGCCCGCGCGATCTGCGGCAGTGCGGGCGAGACGCCGCGGACGTCGGTCAGCCAGACGCCGTCGCTGTCGGTGCCGAACTCGGCGCGCAGGAAGCGGCGTCCGTGGGTGAACTGACGCACCAGCGCCTCCCCGCCGGCCAGTTCGGTGGCGGACTGCGCCCACATGGCGCCGACCGGTACCCAGGTGCCGTCGGCGATCATCTTGCGCAGCCGCTCGAACAACTGCGGCTCGTGCTGTTTCATCCAGGCGTAGTGCTGTACGTCGGGTGCGACGCAGACGAGGCCGGGGTATTCCTCGGCGAGGTCGGCGAGTGTACTGAGGTCTCGGGCGACCGCACGGACCGCCTCGTGCAGGGGCAGGGAGCCGAGCGGCACGGGTGGGCTCTCCGCCACCAGCGGGTACGCGGCCGGCAGCGCCCCATCGGCGCCGCCGAGTTCGGGTGCGAGGACGGCGTGGCCGCCCCGGGCGGTGCGGGCGACGGCACGCGGATCGACGGCGTCCAGTGCGCGCTCCAGGGCGTCGCGGATGCGGATCGCCCGCGGTGCGTCCCGCGGCAGGGACCGGTGGATCCGGTGCAGGGTCCGGATGTCGTGCAGCAGTCGCCACACGTTGTCGTCGCGCACCGCCAGGTCGGCTTGGCGCAGCCGCAACGGCGGCGGGTCGCAGGGTGCGTCCGTGACGCCGGCCTCGACCAGGAGGTGCACGGCCTCGCCCCCGCGGGCACGTTCGGCGACGAGGACCGGGTCCGGATGCGGGGCGTGCAGTCCCCGCAGGGGTGCGCCGTACTCGTCCCGTACGAGCGCCTGCGGCCGGGTGACCGTGTCGCCGCCCAGGTCGAACACCGCCTCGACGCGGCGGCCCGCCCAGCGCTCGGGCACCGTCGCCCGCACCGTGAACCAGGAGGTCGACCCCGGTCGCCCCCAGGTGTCGCCCACCGCGAACGGCTCGTGGTCGGCGCGCAGGGCGACCTGCGCGGGCACCGGTTCACCCGGTAGGTGCCAGGCGCTCACATCGAGGGGGATGCGGAGCGGATACAGGGCCGGTCGCAGCCGTTCGGCGAGGAATGCGGCTATGCGCTCGTCAAGCATGGCGGGTCCCCTTCGCGTCCAGCCAGTGACGGCCATGTAAAACCAAGTGTGTTATCAAGTCAACGCTTCGTGCCGCGCGCATTGAATTTGCAGTTGAGCGCGTCGCCGATTGTTTCCGTCAGGCGAATTAGGTTCCGAATCGGGGACGCACGTCAAATAAACAGACTGACAAAACGGGGAACGAAAGGCGACAGGAGCGCACGGCGGGGCGGGCAGCCTGCGGGTGGAACGCGGCGGGGTGTCCGGTTCGTGCGGGCGGCGGGTGTCGTCGCGGACGCGGACGTCGGGGCGCGCGTCACCCTCCGTGTGCCGCACGGAACTTGGGTCTGCCGCACCTGTTGACGTAAATCAATCTGATGGACTTACATGTCGGCGCAGCGGCGCCGCCCGTCCGGCACGCGCCCGACCCGACCGAGGTGTGCCCACCGTGCGCAGACGCCGAACGTTCTTCCGCAGTACCTTCTCGCACCGCGCCGCGGTGCCGGGGCGTCGGCCCGCCGACAGCAGCGCCGACGCCCCGCCCCGGCCGACGGGCGACCGCGACGATCTCCGGATCTGCGGCGGCTGATCCCCGATGTCCGCCGCCGACCTCCGTCCCGGCCCCGCCCTCCTGGCGCGGGACTCAGGGCCGCTGCACGCTCCCGTCGGTGTTGCGCAGCAGCGCCCACCGGTCGTGCCCGAGGGGTTCGGGCACGGGGTGGCGGCGGGCCGCGGACTCGTCGAAGTCGACGCCGTGGCCGGCCGTCGCGGGCGGTACGAGCAGTCCGTCGCGCGCCACCACGGTGCCGGGGAACACGTCGTGGACGGCCTCCTTGAAGACGGCCGCCTCCTGCACGCCGAACGCCTGACTGCTGACGTCGAGCGCGAGGGTGGCGGCCTGGGCGACCGGGCTGACGTCGGCCGGGCCGTGCGGGGCGAGGCGGACCCCGTGCAGTTCGCACAGGGCGGCCAGCTTCCGGGCCGGGGTGAGGCCGCCGAGCGTGGGGATGCGCAGGCGCGCGAAGTCGATGTCGGGCTCCTTCAGGAGGGCCACGAACTGCTGGGGGTCGCTGAAGAGTTCACCCACGGCCAGCGGCACCGGGGAGGCGGCGTGCAGCCGTGCGAAGTGGGCGCAGTCCTCGGGTGCGAGCAGGTCCTCGACGAAGTACAGGCCGACGTCCTCCACTCGGCGCAGGAAGTCCCTGGCCTGGCGCGGGTCGAGCCGCTCGTGCACGTCGTGCAGCAACTCCACTTCGTCGCCGACGAGTTCACGCACCCGGCCGAGGACGCGGGGGACGGTGCGCAGGTAGGCCGCGGAGTCCCACGGCACGCGCCGCTCGCGCACCGCCTCGGGATCGGAGGCGCCGCCGACCCCGTAGGTGTCGGAGCCGGGCACGGCGGCCTGGACGCGCACATGGCGGAATCCCCGCTCCCGCGCCGCGGTCACCTGGTCGGCGATCTCCTCGGCGTCGGCGCCGTCGACGTGGGTGTACGCCTCGGCACCGGTACGCACCCGGCCGCCGAACAGGGTGTACAGGGGCACGCCGAGCCGTTTGGCCTTGAGGTCCCACAGGGCGACGTCGATCCCGCCGAGGGCATTCCCGGTGAGCGAACCGCCGCGCCAGTAGGCGCTGTTGAGGACGAGCCGGTGCAGGTCCTCGATGTCGTCCGGGTCCCGTCCGGCGAGCAGCGGGGAGAGGTAGTCGTCGAGGACCGAACGGACCGCGAGGGTGCGTTGCGGATCGCTGGCGCAGCCCAGCCCGTAGAGCCCGGGCTCGTTGGTCTCGACGCGCACCACGAGATGCGGGCAGCCGTGCGGGGCGGTCAGGAACGTGCGTACGGCCGTGATGCGGATCCTGGCCCCGCGCTCCTCGACCCAGGGGGCCGGAGCGAGCAGACGGGTGCGGGCTTCTGGCTGAGCCATGCGAACTCCGGCGTTCTGGTATCAGAATGACGTACTGCCACCCGAACGTATGGAGTGCGACTCTCGTTTGTCAACGGCCCCTTGGCCCGGGGCACTCGGGCGCGCGCGGGGCACCGGACGCCCGGAGGTCAGTGCTGGCCGAGCCGTTTCAGGAGCATGGTCAGGGAGTGCGCCGCCTCGGTCACCGCCCGGGCCACCTCCTCGATCCGCTCGTCGCCCATCCTGCTGCGGGGCGCCGAGCAGCCCACCGCGTCCCCGCCGTCCGGGGACACGCCGAGCGGAACGGCCACGCACCGGACGTCCACCGCGTTCTCCCCGTCGTCCACCGCCCAGCCGCGCAGCCGCGCCTCGGCGAGTTCGGCGAGGAAGGCGTCCGGGTCGACGACGGTGTCCGGGGTCAGTTTCTCCAGCGGCCAGGTGAGCCGGCGCTGCACCTCGGCCGGGTCGAGCTGGGAGAGCACCGCCTTGCCCAGCGCGGTGGCGTGGGGCCCCAAGCGCCCGCCCCCCCGCCCGGCACAGCCCCAAGCGGGGCCCGCCTCGCGGAGGGGCCGGGCGGCCCGGTGGGGGCGCGCGCG
>NZ_JBHJUV010000005.1:0-158750 GCF_042268025.1 Streptomyces sp. NPDC056161 | reverse complement strand
GGCTCTTTTTCCCCCGGGCCCTGGTGCCCCGGGGCCCCCCCGGGGGGGGGCCGCGGTGGTACACCCCCCCTTGCCCCCGGGGGGGGGGGGGGCCCGCCCCCCCCCGCCCCACCGCCGAGTACATCCGCAGCGCGTGCCGCGACTCGCGTTTGGCCAGGTAGACGATGTGCGTGCCGTCGAGCCTGCCGAGATGCACGGCCTCGCCGGTCTCCTCGGCAAGGGTGTCGAGGACCGGCCCGGCCAGGCTCGCCACGTCGTCGCCCGCCAGGTAGGCGGTGCCGGTGAGCAGGGCTTTGAGACCGAGGCTGTAGCGCGTGCCGGAGGGATCGACGTCCACCCAGCGCCGCCCGTGCATGGTGCGCAGGACCGCGTGCAGGCTGCTTTTGGGCACGGCCATCGCGCTCGCCATCTCGGCGAGCGAGAGACGGGCGCCGTCCTGCCCGAGCAGTTCCAGAACCTCCAGCACCCGGGCCGCCGACTTGACCTCGTCACCCTTGCGTTCCCGCGCGGTATCCGTCACCGATTCCACTGCCCCTCCGCTTGCCACCCAGATGCCGACTGGACCTTCACCCGACACCTAATCCCACCCTGCGTCTTGACGCTATATCAAGGCGAGCCTAAGTTCAGTCACTCCAACGCCATTCGGCCTTCTGAACGGTCGACCCTAGGTAGGGGCTCATGCGTATATCAGCTTCCCGTACGGTCAAGTACGTCGCCACCGCCGTGGCCGCCACCCTGTCGCTCACCTCGCTGACAGCCTGCGGCGGCAGCGGCTCCGGAGGATCGGACTCCAAGAGCCTGGAGATGTGGACCTTCAAGCAGTCCCACGTCCAGGCGCTGCGCAACGCCGCCAAGGAGTTCAAGAAGGAGACCGGGATCTCCGTGAGCGTCGAGGCGTTCACGCCCGAAGAGGCATACATGACCAAGGTGCAGAGCGCCGCGAAGACCGGCGACCTGCCCGATGTCCTGGAGGTGCACTCCGACGGCGAGGACCGTGTGCTCGGCGCGTCCGGCATCGCCGCGGACCTCAAGGACGACTACAAGGGCGCCTGGCTCGACCGGATCCAGTCCTCCGTGCACGACTCCGGCCTCGTCACCCCCGAGCGCTACGAGAAGTCGCGCAGTTCGAAGTCCACGGACAACGGCATCGAGAAGGGCGCGCGGTACAGCGTCCCGCTGACCATCGGCACGTTCGGCATCGTCTACGCCAACAAGCAGAAGCTGGCCGATGCCGGGATCAAGGAGGCCCCGAAGACGTGGGAGGACCTGCTCGCCGCCCTCAAGGCGACGACGGCGAAGGACCCCAGGAACGGCGGCCTGACCACCGGTCTGAAGGCCAGAGGACCCGGCCTGAACTGGATCCTCCAGCCGCTCGCCTTCGCGCAGTTGGGCAAGGAGGGTTACGACAACCTCTTCGGCAAGGACAGGAGTTCCGACTTCGGTTCGCCGAACGGCGTCAAGGCGCTCTCCCTGTACGACCAGCTGACCCCGTACTGGACGCCCGGCACCCAGTCCCTCGACGTCGACCAGGCGGACCAGACCTTCGCCCAGGGCAAGGCCGCGTTCGACGTCGGCGGCACGTTCACGCTCGCCTTCCTCCAGCAGAACGGCATGAAGCCGGACGACGTCTACGCCTTCGGTCTGCCCGCCCCCAAGAACGGCGCGGTCACCGACCTGTCGCTCGCGCCGATGGCCCTGACCGGTATGACGCTCAACTCGGCGAGCAAGCAGCCGGAGAACGCCAAGAAATGGATGGAGTTCCTCTCCGAGAAGCAGGTCGCGGCCCAGTTCGCGACCGACGCCACCGACCTGCCCGCCACCGACCTCGGCGCCGACTCCGCGAAGGCGCTCGGCCCGACGCTCGACTCCATGTTCCAGACCTTCAAGGGCACGCCTGAGACCACCTACGACGCCAACCTCAACCAGGACATCCAGGCCCCCGGTTACGAGCAGAACGACGTCGGCGACATCCTCGCCGACCTGACCCCGCTCAAGCGCGCCTCCGTCGAGGACACCGCGCGCAAGATCAGCGAGCTGAACCAGTCGTACTGGAAGGCAGCCGGCCAGTGACGGTCCAGCCCACACTCCCCGCGAGAGTGGCGAAGGGCCGCGCCGCGGCTCCCGGGAACGCACCCCGGCGGCGCAGGGATCGCAGGTACGAGGCGCTCACGGGCTATCTGTTCGTCGCGCCGGCCGTCGTCCTGTTCCTGGTGATGGGCCTTTACACCGTCGGCTACGGCTTCGTCCTGTCCTTCGCCAAATGGAACGGCTTCGCCCCGAACTGGGAATGGGTCGGCCTCGGCAACTACAAGGACCTGCTGTGGCACGACCCCGTGTACGCGCCACGGCTGCGGCAGGCCGCCGTCAACACCTTCTGGGTGATGCTGGCGGCTCCCGCCCTGACGGTCATCGCGTCCTTCCCGCTCGCGGTCCTGCTCAACCAGGTCAAGCGGTTCCAGAGCGTGCTGCGCTCGGTGTACTTCCTGCCGTACGTCACCAGCGGCGTCGCGGTGTTCTTCGCCTGGCAGTACATCCTGCAGCCGGACGGCGCCATCAACAGCCTGCTCAGCGGCCTGGGTCTGGGCTCGCTTCAGCAGCCGCAGGGATGGCTGGGCAACCCCTCCACGGCCATGCCCACCATGATCGTCGTCCTCGTGTGGGGACACGTGCCCGTGGCGATGCTGCTGTACCTGACCGGGTTGCAGGGCATCGACCGCAGTGTGCTGGAGGCCGCCGAACTGGACGGCGCCGGCTGGTGGCGGACCAATGCGTCCGTGGTGTGGCCGCTGGTCCGGCCGATCACGGCGATCGTCGTGCTGCTGAATCTGCGCGAGGCGCTCCAGGGGTTCCAGACCTTCCTCGTGATGACCAACGGAGGGCCGGGCGACCACACCAACGTGCTGGGTCTTGAGGCGTACCGCCTGGCCTTCCTGAAGAACCTCTCCCCCACCCTGGGCCTGGCCAGCGCCCTGGGCTGGCTGCTGTTCGCGGTCGCCCTCGTCCTCGCCCTGATCAACCTGCGAGCGCTGCGGAGCAAGACATGACATCGATATCGACGGCCCGTCCCCGTGCGGGCCGCCCCGCCCTGCGACCGCCGTCCGGCCGGGCCCTGGCCCGGGTCGTCGTGGGCCTGCTGCTCGCCCTGTACGCGCTGGTCAGCCTGTACCCGTTCCTGTGGATGGTGTCGGCGGCTTTCAAGGACCAGGTCGAGGTGATCAGCGGTGGGCATCTGATCCCGCACCACCCCACGTTCCAGACGCTGATCGACACCTGGAACGAACTGCACTTCTTCGACTTCTTCGTCAACAGCCTCCTCGTGACGCTGTACACGGTCGTGCTGACGGTGGCGTTCTACTCCGCCGCCGGATACGCCTTCGCGGTACTGCGTTTCCCGGGGCGCGGCGCGCTGCAGAAGCTGTTCGTCTCGCTGCTGTTCGTCCCGGGCATCACGGTGATGCTGCCGATCGTGCTCCTGGAGAACAAGATGGGCATCCTCGGCACGCACTGGGGGCTCGTGCTGCCCTTCGTGAACGGGGGTGCGCCGCTCTCGATCCTGTTGATGACGGGTGCGTTCACCGCGGTGCCCGGGGAGCTGCGGGACTCGGCCCGGGTCGACGGCGCCGGCGAGCTGCGGATCTTCGCATTCGTCTATCTACCGCTCGTGCGCCCCGCGTTGATCACCGTCGCGCTGCTGACGGCGATTCCCACGTGGAACGAGTTCCTGCTGACCCGGGTGTCCCTCAACGACCCGTCCACCTACACCCTGCCGATCGGTCTGCAGTCGCTCTCCTCGGAGAACGTGCCGCACTACAACAACCTGATGGCCGGTGCCCTCATCGTCGTGGTCCCCGTCATCCTCCTCTTCCTGTGCCTCCAGAAGTACTTCGTCAACGGCCTGGTGGGGGCGGTGAAGGGCTGATGCGTGTCCTCGTCACCGGTGCCGCGGGGCACATCGGGGGATTCACGACCCGTGAACTGGCCGCCGCGGGACATGAGTTGACCCTCACGGACCGCGTGCCGTTCGACGCCCCGGCCACCGCACAGGTGCTCGTCGGCGACCTTCAGGACGCCGAGCTGGTGCGCAAGGCGGTGGCCGGCGCGGACGCCGTCGTCCACCTCGGGGCGATCCCCCACCCCAACGCCGGCGACCCCAGCACCCTGTTCGCCACCAACTGCCTCACCGCACACCGGGTGCTGGACGAGGCCGGACGGGCGGGCGCGCACCGGATCGTGGCGGCGTCCAGCCTCGCGGCAGTCGGGCTCGCCTGGTCGCCGGTGCCCGTCTCACCGCAGTACGTGCCCCTCGACGAGGACCACCCGCTCCTCGTTCGCGACCCGTACGGCCTGTCCAAGGTGGTCCTGGAGGAGACGGCCCGCAGCACCCGTCTGCGGTGGGGCACGGACATCGTGTGCCTGCGGTTCCCCTTCACCGGGACCGGGCAGCGGCTCGCGCAGCAGTTGGCCGAGGTCGCCGCCGATCCGGGCGCCCACCGGCACGACCTGTGGGGCTGGCTGGACACCCGGGACGCCGCGGCCGTGATCCGCCGTGCCGTGGAGGCCGACATCACCGGCTGCCACGTCCTCAATGTCGCGGCGCCCGACACCTCCTCCCCGCTGCCCACCTCCGAGCTGCTCCAGCGACACCACCCGGGCGTACCGGCGTTCGCGCCGCTGCCCGGCCGCGCGTCCCTGATCGACACGAAGACCTGCGCGGATCTGCTCGGTTTCACCCCGCGCCACTCCCGTCCCTCCGACCAAGGAGATCGACCCGGATGACCGCACATCACAGACACCTGTCCCGGCGCGGCTTCATCGCCGCCGGCGCCGCGGCGACGGCCGCCGTCGCGGCCGGCACCGGCACCGCGTCGGCCGCCGGCCCGAGCAAGGTGTCCCCGCGCGCACACATCTTCTACTACCCGTGGTACGGCTCGCCCCAGGTGTACGGGCAGTGGCGCCACTGGCAGCAGGGCGCGCTGACCCCGCCCGACGAGATCAGCTCCAACTACTACCCGCTGCTCGGCGCCTACGACTCCGGTGACCGCCGGGGAGCCGTCGCCCGGCACATGCGCTGGCTGCGGCAGGCGGGCACCGGTGTCCTGGTCAGCAGCTGGTGGGGGCAGGGCAGTTACGAGGACCGGATGGCGCCCGTGGTCCTGGACGCCGCGGCCGCCGCGGGTCTCCAGGTGGCCTGGCACATCGAGCCGTACCAGGGGCGCGACGCCACGTCGGTCGTCTCCGACATCCGCTATCTCACCGAGCGGTACGGCGACCACCCGGCGTTCCACCGCGCCGCGGACCACGGGAACCGCTGCGCCTATTACGTCTTCAACAGTCTGCTGACCGTGGACTGGTCTCCGCTGCACGAGGTCGAGGACCGGGCGATCGTGATGGCCCAGACCTGGGACCTCACCCGGATCGGCGACTTCGGCGGTGTGTACACGTACGACGCGATCGCCACGGCCAACAAGCCGGACTGGACGCAGGTCGCTGCGTTCTGCGCGGAGCGGGGCATGGTGTGGGCGCCTTCGCTCGGCCCGGGCTACCTCGACGACCGGGCCGTCCCCGGGAACACGACGCCCACCCTGGACCGCGCGCAGGGGCGGACCTATGACCTGGAGTGGGAGTACGCCCTGGCCAGCGGGCACGAGGACGCCGTGCCGGACTGGGTGAGCATCACCTCGTTCAACGAGTGGCACGAGGGCACCCAGATCGAGCCGGCCACGGCCGACGCCCCCGGTTCCCTCGACTATCTCTCGTACGAGGGTGCCTACGGCCGCAAGGGCGTCCACGCGCAGACGGCCTACCTGGACCGCACGGCGTACTGGGTCGCCCGTTTCGAGGCCGCCCGCGCACGGCGGCGCGGCTGACGGCGCTCCGGCACGGCGGGGACCCGCACAGAGCGGGCCCCCGCCACGCCGATCAGGACACCGGCGGGCCGGACCAGTCCCGCCGGCCCGGCCATCGGCCGGTTATGGATAGCTTCTGAGGTTCGCGACGTTGCTGCCGGAGTTGGACGGGCCTCCGGTGTTGTTGATGACGTGGCTGATGGTGCCCGTACCGCCGAGGGAGACCGTCACCATGCTGGTGAAGCGCACGTTCGCGTTGTTCGGTGCCTCGATGGCGTGTGCCGCGGTCACGCTCGGGTTGACGTTGAAGTAGCAGTAGCTGCCGAGGCCGTACGCCTGGTGGCTGGTGACGGAGTCGGCCACCTTGTAGGCGGCGTAGCCCTGGGTGGAGCCGTTCATCCAGGCCGCCTGGTTGGGCGGGTCGTAGGGCATCTCGTTCTGGAAGAAGTAGGTCCGGCCGCCGTTGCCGTTCCAGACGGTCTGGTACTTCTGGAAGTGTTCGACGAACAGGCCGTACATCGTGACGTCGTCGCCGTTGACGACTATTCCGGTGTCCCCGGTGTTGGTGTTCCAGCCGACGCCGCTGCCGTGGTCGGCGCGCCAGATCCACATGTGGTCGCCGATGACGTTGTCGCTGTTGACGACGAGGCTGGTGGTCGCCTTGCCGACGCCCGCGCCGCCGACGCGGAAGTACACGTCGTGCAGGGAGGTCGGGTTCGCCGCGTGCGAGGCCGAGGAGCCGGCCGGGCCGATCTCGACCAGCGTGGAGGAGTTGGTGGTGCCCGCGTCGAAGAGGACACCGGCGATCTTCACGCCGTCGACGTCCGCGACCTTCATCGCAGTGACGCCGTTGTCGGGCACGAACGTGGCGAGACCGAGGCCGAGCACGACCGTGTCGGGGCGGGTCACGTTCAGAGTCTGGTCGAGGTGGTAGACACCCGGGGTGACCAGGAGGTTCTTGCCCGCGGCCAGGGCGGTGTTGATCTGCGCGGCGGTGGAGCCCTGCTTCACGACGTAGAAGGAGTCCAGGGACAGCGAACTGCCCGCCGGACTTCCGCTCGCCCAGCTGGTCGCGGTGGAGTTGGTGCGCAGCGCCGGGACGAACACCTGGTAGTTGCCGGACGCGTCCACGTACAGGAAGGGCTTCTCCCGGGTGACCGGGCTCTGCGCGACCGTCGTGTACGGCGGGCTGGGGAAGCTGGTGGCGGGCACGCCCTGGCTGCCGACGAAGACCATGTTCCAGTTGGACCCGGTCCAGCTGCCCAGCTGCGAGTTGCGGGTCAGCCACTGCTGCTGGCTGCCCGAGTTGACCTGGCCGTCGATCTTGCTGTCGGCGAGGTAGCCGCCGCTGGACCAGCCGCCGTCGTCCAGCGCGAGGTTGCCGCGCAGGTGCATCCGGCGGTACGACGCCGCCTGCGAGACCGCCCAGCGGTCGCTGCCGCCGGTCGGGTTGACGGACAGGTTCTCGGTGCCACGCCAGAAGTTCTGGGTGGCGTTGCCCTGGAACCAGTCGGCCTCGGCGTGCACCGCGCCGTTGACGGTCACCGCGTCGGGCGTCAGGCCGAGTCCGAGCACCTGGGTGTAGAAGCCGACGTTGACGTCGGCGCTGTAGGTGCCCGGCTTGAACATGACGGCGTAGCGCTGGGAGCCGAACTGGTTGGTCTGCTGTTGCTGGAAGATCGAGTTCAGCCGGCTCTGGATGGTGGCGGACGACATGGACGGGTCGAAGACGACCACGTTCGGACCGAGGTCCACACCGTCCGAGGGCGGAGCTGTCACGGGGGCCACCTGGAAGCGCTGGGCGGCGGTGCCGTTGCAGGTGTACTGCACGTACTGCACGCTGTCGGCGGTCGAGGCACCCGGATCGTCCAGGCACTTGCCGCTGCCCCGGTTGACGAAGTGGTAGGCGCCGCCGCCCTCGTCGACCGGGAGCCACTGCTGGTTGGCGCCGCCGCCGTAGGTCCACAGCTGGATCGGGGCGTTGTCGGCCGTGGACACGTCGGTCACGTCCACGCTCTGGGCGGCGTCGTTGCGGTTGTTGATGCGGACGTAGCCGTCGCTGGTCGCGGTGAAACTCCACTGCTGGGCGGTGGAGCCGTTGCAGGTGTACTGCTGCACCGCCGTGCCGTTGGCGGTGCCGGCGGCCCTGGCGTCGAGACACTTGCCGCCGGCCGCGTTCACGACGGTGGCCCAGTCGGTGGGCAGGGCGGCGGCCGCGGAGGCCGCGGCCGACCCAGTGGTCGCCGCGGACCCGGTGGTCGCCGCGCTCGACGGAGCGACCGAGAGGAAGGACGCGGCCGCCACTGTGACCAGGCTTGCGGCCAGGGGTCTGGTGGCGGAGCGCGGAAGTCGGAACACGTATCCTCCTTGCCGAACAGGTCGGCCGATGGTGGGGGCTTCTGTCAGCCGGTGTAGGCGGCGAAGACGCGTGTGTAGTCCCAGGCGGACTGGCTGACGCCGGAGCAGCTGTCGGCGGGGCCGCCGGTGCACGGGCGGTCCCGGTTGGCGGACCAGAAGGTCAGGCGGGCCAGGTGGTGCTGCTGCGCGTAGGCGAGGATGGTACGGAAGTCGGCCACCGTCACCGTCTCGTTGTTGTCGGTGATGCCGTTCATCGAGGAGATGCCCATGTCTCGGTACGCCTGGTCGTCGGTGTAGCCGTAGGCGTTCTTCAGCGCGTTCTTGAGACCTTCGGCGGCCTGCACGGTGAGGTTGCCCATGTTCTGGCCGGCGCCGCCGAAGTCGAAGGGCATGATGGCCCAGCCGTCGGTGGTCAGGCCGGAGGAGGCGGCCCGGTTGATCAGGCTGGTGTCGGGGCCGCTCTGTCCGGTGCCGATGGTGATGTACACCTTCAGGCCCGGGTTGTTGGCCTTCACGGTCTTCAGCGCGTCGACCGTGCGCTGCTGGACGGTCGGGTTGCTGTAGGCGTCGGCCTCGATGTCGATGTCGATGGCCTTCAGACCGTAGGCGTTGATCACCTTCTGGTAGGCGGCGGCGAGTTCTCCCGCGCTGGAGCAGGAACTCTCCAGCTTGTTGCCGCTGTAGCCGCCGAAGGAGGGAATGATGTCGCCGCCGTTCGCGCGCACGGTGTTGACGGTCTGCTGGTCGACTCCGCCGGTCAGCGGCCGGCCGCCGTCCCACTGGGGGTTGCAGTAACCGTTGCTGAGGACAAAGGCGAGCGTGAACCACTTGACGCCGGTGGCGTTGGTGATCGTGGTCGGGCTGGGCGGGCTGCCCCAGCCGTTGTAGAGGTACGGCGCCACGGCCATGGGGGCGGCCGTCGGGGGGGTGCCGCCGCCGTCGGCGGCGGGTGCGGTCCACTTCTGGTTGGCGGCACCGGTGCAGGACCAGATCTGGGCGCGGGCACCGTTGGCCGACGAGTTGTCGGTGACGTCCAGGCACTTGTCGGCCTGCGGGTTGACGATGTCGTGCGCGGCGGTGACGGTCCACTTCTGGTTCGCGCCGCCGCCGCAGGACCACAGCTGTGCCTTGGCTCCGTTGGCGGTCGAATTGCCGGTGACGTCCAGGCACTTGCCGAGGGCGCGGATGGTGCCGTCGGAGCCGACCGTCCACTGTTGGGCGGCGGTGCCGTTGCAGTCGTAGAGCTGGACGGCCGTGCCGTCGGCCGAACTGGCGCCGGCGACGTCGAGGCACTTGCCCCCGAGGCCGGTGATGGTGCCGGTGGCGGCCTGGGCGGGGGCGGCCGTCAGGAGGCCGGCGGAGAGGGTGAGAGCGGCGAGGGACACGATCGCGGGCAGTGGTCTGGCCATTGGGGGTTTGGCCTTTCACGCGAAGATGGCGGAGCGCGGTCCCAACACCCCTGCGACTCAAGGGCGTTGAGCGCATTCCGTGGACTTTGTTTAAGGCGTGAAGCTAAAGGTCCGGACCAGCATCGTCAAGAGGTGAAGCGCGACCGGGCCCACAATCGCCCGAATCCGCAATGAGTTGAACACCAGAGGGGAGCGCGTGCGGGGACCTGGCGTGAGACGTGCCTTGCGGAGGGCGTCGGCCACCGGGCGTCGTTCAGGGCACCCGCCGGCTCCTTCGGACCGCTCACGTCTCTGCCGGAGGGTTTGGGCCCGTCGGTCTGGGCCCGTCGGTCTGGGCTTGTTGCCGGGTTCGGTCTGCCCGCACCACGACAGCGAACCGGGCCGCCGTTCCTCGTGCCGGACGGCCGTGGCCACCGGTGTGCTTCCCGCGGGGTGGGCGGGCGTCGGAGGACGGTGTCGGTGTCCTCTTCACGGTCGGTGAGACCCGGCGGCTGTCGGGAGAAGTGTGTCAGCCGGTCGCCACGACCGTGCCGCAGTCGCTCACCTCCCCGAAGCCGTAGAGCGCGACGACGGAGGGGTCGCCGCACAGGTACGGCGTCGGCCCGACGAACGCTCCACTGATGTCGCTGTGTCCGAGGCGCGCGGTCTCGACGACCACGTATGCCTGCCGGGTGTGCGGGAACCGTGTGTTGAACGTGCCCGCCGAGCTGATCGGTTCCATGCCGTCCAGCGGCAGCAGCACGGCGTCGCCGTGGGTGTCCGGCTCCACCCGGTTCACCTGGGCGAGATAGCCGGAGAGGGCGAACGGCATGATGTCGCGCTGGGCCGGTGAGGCCGGTCCCGTCGTTCTCCTGGGCGGAGTTGGAGACACAGGCGCCCACGCCGCTCTCGCCCAGGCCCAGTGTGGACAGCCACCAGCTACGTGTGCCGGAGCCGAGCTGCGGCAGCTTCGGGTTCAGCGCGACGCCGTTCACCGTGACGCCGTTCACCCGGGTGGTCTGACAGGAGATCTACCGGAGTTCGGTCACCGCGAAGGACCGGCCGCCGAGCGGGCTGTCACCACGGACCGCCGCGGTCACTCCGTCCACCGCGAACAGGATCCGGCTCAGGCCGTTCCGGGAGGTGCCGAGGGGCCCCACGGCGCCTCGCGCCGCCCGGTGACGGCAGGCCCGGACCTCAGTGGGAGGGGAGGGCGTCGGCTACGTCGGGCCACGGGGTGCGGGCGGCCACCAGGGCACGGAGCGCGCGCAGCGGCTTGGTCATGTTGACCCCCACGGCCGCGCAGACCTGTCCTTTCGCACCGTACAGCGCGGTGAACCGGCGTTCGGCCAGGCCGCCGTCCACCACGCGGAACTCGTCGGCGCCCCTGGTCTGTCCATGGATCTGGATCTTCAGGTCGTACTGGTCCGACCAGACGTAGGGCACGGTGGTGAACGCGGTGGCCGCGCCAGGGCCCGCGAGGATGTTGCGGGCCACGGCGAGTCCCTGCTCACCCGCGTTGGTACGGTGCTCGACGCGCAGCCGCCGCCCGGTCGCCCCGTCCGGCCATGAGGCGACGTCACCGGCGGCCCAGACGCCGTTGCCGGCGTACAGCGTGGCGTCGCACTCCACACCGTCACCGGTCGGCAGCCCGCTGTCCGCGAGCCACTCCACGTTGGGACGCGCCCCGATGCCGACCAGCAGGGCGTCGGCGTCGAGCGTCCGGCCGTCGGCGAGCCGTACCCCGGTGGCCCGGCCGTCCCGTGCCAGCACCCCTTCGACCACGGAACCGGTCGCGATCCGCACCCCGCGCTCGGCGTGCACCTCGGCGAGCATGCCGCCGACTTCCGTGCCCAGGGCGGTGCCCATGGGTACCGCGGTGTCGGTGACCAGGGTGACCTCGCAGCCCGCCTGCCTGGCCACCGCGGCCACCTCGGCGCCGATGAAGCCGCCGCCCACGACGACCAGTCGTCGGCCGACGCCCAGGGCGGCACGCAGGTCCAGGGCGTCCCGCAGCGTGCGCAGCACGTGCACGCCCTCGCACGCCCCGGCACCCGGCAGGCGGCGCGCGCGGACTCCGGTGGCCACGACCGCCTGGTCGTAGCCGACCCGCTCACCGCCGGCCAGCACGACCTGGCGCCGCCCGGTGTCCAGTGCCACCGCCCGCTGCCCGAGCCGCAGGTCCAGGTCGAGCGCCGAAAGCGCCTCGGGCGGGCGCAGCCGGAGCCGTTCGGGTTCCCAGGCTCCGGAGAGCACCTGCTTGGACAGCGGCGGACGGTCGTAGGGAACGTCGGCCTCCTCACCGATGAGCGTCAGCCGGCCGGTGAAGCCCCGCCTGCGCAGCCCTTCCACGGTGGCCAGTCCGGCGGCCGAGGCACCGACGACGACCACCTGCGCGGGTCCGGTCATCTCACACCTCCCTGTCGGACGCCGAACGGCCGGCGATCCGCTCCGGCCTGCGCGTCCGGCCGCGCGCGAGCCCGGTCCGGTCAGCTCCGCGTCGCTCCGTGCGCTCGGCGTCGATCGACATGTGTGCTCCTTCGACTGGGGACGGTACGGCCGTGGTCGCCGGCTCGCCGGTCGCTCCGGGACGTCGGTCGTACCGGGACGCCGTTCTTTGGTTCACCGGTCGTACCGCGATGCCGTTCTTTGGTTCAGCGGTCGTACGGGAACGATCGGCCGGCGGGATTCGGTGCCCCGCGCCGGGGGCGGGCGGGTCCGGCCCCCGCGGACGGGTGCCAGCCGCCCACGCGGGCCGGCCGATCCCGTCGGCGCGGGCCACCGGCGCTGCTCACCAGGCGACGGGCAGCTCGTAGACGCCGTAGACGGCCATGTCGTCGCGGAAGGGGATCTCCGACAGCGACCGGTCCAGTCGCAGTCCCGGGAAGCGGCGGAGCAGGGCGGGATAGGCGATCTGCAGTTCCAGCCGCGCGAGGTTCTGGCCGAGGCACTGGTGCGGGCCGGAACCGAAGGCGAGGTGCCGCCTGGCCTGGCGGTCGATGTCGAGCCGGTCGGGATCCTCGAAGATCTCCGGGTCCCGGTTGGCGACGTCGTTGGCGAGGATCACTCCCTCGCCCGCGTGGATGGTGTGCCCGTCCAGCTCGATGTCGGCCAGGGCGACGCGCCGCCGTCCCGAGTGCACGATGGTCAGATAGCGCAGCAGTTCCTCCACCGCTCCGGCCACCCGGTCGGGGCCCGCGTCCCGGACCGCGGCGAGCTGGTCGGGATGCTGCAACAGGGCGCAGGTGCCCAGCGCGATCATGTTGGCCGTCGTCTCGTGGCCCGCGACCAGCAGCAGCCGCGCCTGCTTGGCGCACTCGTCGCGGTCGCTGATGCCGGTGCGCAGATACTGCACGGCGATCCGGCTGAGCAGGTCGGTGCCGGGATTCTTCTCCTTCGCCTCCACCAGGTCGCCGAGGTAGTCGACCATCTCCTGGGAGGCGGCCAGGGCCGCTTGCGGACTGCTCCGGGTGTCGATCATGACGGCGCTGGCCCGCTGGAAGAATTCGTGGTCCTCGTAGGGGACGCCGAGGAGTTCGCAGATGACCAGTGACGGGAGCGGCAGCGCGAACGCCGAGACCAGGTCGGCCGGCGGCCCGGCCTTCTCCATCGCGTCCAGCAGTTCGGCGACGATCGCCTCGATGCGCGGCCGCAGGGCCGCGACGCGCTTGACCGAGAAGTCGCCGGTGAACCTGCGGCGCTGTTCACTGTGTTCGGGCTCGTCCATGGTCAGGAACGTCTGGTTGTGCAGGCGGGTGGCCTCCGCGGCGGGACTGATGCTCGGGTAGCCGGAGTTGCGGTTGTCGGCACTGATCCGCTGGTCGCGCAGGAGCGCGACCTGGTCCGTGTGCCGGGTCACCAGCCAGGCCGTCGCACCGTTCCACAGGCTGGTACGGGAGACCGGCTCCTCCTTGAGCAGCCGTGACCGGTTGGGGGGCGGGTCGAAGGGGCAGCCTGACGCGCGGCGTTCGGTATAGGCGTTGGGGGCGGTGGGCGTCTCGGTCATGTGATTCCCTCCTCGGTGTGGCGACGAGCGGTTGCTCGCGGCGAACGACTCGATGGCGAGCGGTGTTCAGCACCTCCTGGCGGGTGTCAGGACAGCGTGATCGCCGCCGCGGGGCAGACCTGGGCCGCCTCCTCGACGGCCGCGTGCATCTCGTCGGCCGGCTCGGCCTCTAGGAGCACCACGACTCCGTCCTCGTCCCGCTGGTCGAAGACCTGCGGGGCGACCAGCACGCACTGGCCTGCTGCGCAGCACTTCGCACCGTCCACGGCGACCTTCACGGTGATCTCCTCCAAATCGATGCACAATGCATTACTTAACGAAAGTAACTCGACGCCGGGGACGTTACAACCACACGCCCCGGCCAGGCACCGGGCGTTTCCGGACATCCGTCGGCGAGGCGCGAGAGCGAATGTTTCCGGACATTCGCAAGCGGCAACCGGGACGGAACATCGCGCACCGTGGCGATAGACGACGGGACTCCGGTCGGCACCGGCGCGCCACCGCCCCTCCCCCACCCGCGCGGGACGTGGGTGGGGATGCCGACAGCGAGGGGCGCCGGTCTCGGTCCCGGGAGCTCCGATGCCGAATGCCGGGCCCCGGATCGGGTGCCGTGCGGCATCATCTGAACGTGGAGCCCTCGAAAACCACCGACACGACGCCTCTCGACGACCTGTACGCCGCCTTGGCCACGCTGGCGTACACGATGACCGGAAATCGTGCTCATGCCCGGCTGCGCCGACAGGCAGGCGTTCCGGTCGACCGGGCATCCCTGGCCGTACTGCGGGTGCTGGCGGCCTCGCCGTCGCCGCTGCGTCTGGGCGAACTCGCCGACGCGCTCATGGTGAAGGCCCCGCACATCACCAGGGAGGTCCGCAGGCTGGAGGAACAGGGCCTGGTCGCCACCGTCCGTGAGCCGGGCGACCAGCGCGCCCGGCTCGCGGAGGCCACCGCGGAGGGCCGAGAAGCGGTCGTCCGCATCCAGGCGGCGGGCGAGCAGTGGCTCGCCGAGGCGCTGAAGGACTTCTCCGGGGAGGAACTGCGCAGCGCGGCGGCCGTGATCCGCACCATCGCCGACTTCGTCCACACCTCCTAAGCGATCGGATCCGACACCCCGACGATCGAGTCCGACGCAGGTCAGGTCAGGTCAGGCCAGATGATGGTCCGGGACCGCGCGCCGCCGGGCCGGAACCACGTCATTCGGCAGCGCGCGCCGCAGCCGGTTCTCCACCCCGCCCGGTCCCGGACGATTCCGGACGATCCGCCATCGACCGATCACGCAAAGCGAGCGGAGGAAGCCGCCGGGGGACGTTCGCACGCGGCCCGGAGTCCGCCGCGGGATGTCCACCGCGTCGACCTGCCCGTACCCGCAGGATGATGGGGAGGGATGGCCGGATTGATGGCATCCGCTTCACCGACGGCCACCGCCCCAGGCAGGGAGGTCCCGCACATGTTGTTCCGGCAGCTGGAGTACTTCGTGGCAGTGGCCCGGGAGAAACACTTCGCACGGGCCGCCGAGGCTTGCTACGTGTCCCAGCCCGCGCTGTCGGCGGCCATCGCCAAGCTGGAGCGGGAACTGAACGTCACCCTGATCAACCGTGGCCACAACTACCAGGGCCTGACCCCGGAAGGGGAGCGGCTGGTGGTCTGGGCCAAGCGGATCCTCGCCGAGCACGACGCGTTCAAGGCGGAGGTGGCCGCCGTCCAGTCGGGGGTCACGGGGACGCTGCGGCTGGGCACCGAGCCCACCTCGTCGACCACCGTGGCGCTGCCCGTGGCGGCCTTCTGCGCCGCGCACCCACTGGCCAAGGTGCACATCTGCTCCCGGCTGCCGAGCACCGACCTGGCCCGGCTGCTGCGGGAGTTCGAGCTGGACGCGGCGATCGGGCCGTTCCCGCCCGGGGAACGGGAAGGTCTGCTGACCGTACCGCTGTACGAGGAACGCTATGTGCTGCTGGCCCCCGAGGACCGGCTGAAACCCGACATCCGCACGATGACCTGGGCGGAGGCGGCGCAGTTGCCGCTCGCGCTGCTCACGGAGGACATGAAGATCCGCCAGGTCATCGACGGCGCGCTGGCGAGCAGCGGGGTGGAGGTCACCGCCCAGGTGGAGACGGACTCGGTCGCCTCCTTGTACGCGCACGTGGGCGGTGGGGACTGGGCGAGCATCGTGCCGCACACCTGGCTGCGCGCGATGCCGGTGACCGGCCGGACGCGGGCCGTGCGGCTGGTCGAGCCGGAGACCAGAGCGGAGGTCCTGGTGGGGATCAATGCGGCGGCCCCCGGGTCTCCGATCGCCCGGGCGTTCGTGAACGTGGCGACCCGCCTGTCGCTCGACGACTTCTTCGACCGGCCGCTGACCGGCGAGGACCGCCTCGGGTGAAGCGGGCGCGCGCGGGGCGTCGGCCCGCGTACCGGGACACGTGTCAGTGCGCGTACCGGTTCACCAGGGCCCGGCGGTCCAGTCCGCCCTTGGGGGTGTGCGGGAGTTCGGCGACGATCTGCAACCGTTCGGGCATCTCGAAGGGAGCCAGCCGGGCACGGCACTGGTCCAGGATCCGGTCCGGCTCGGTGTTCTCGCCCTCGCGGAGCACGACGGCGGCGCCGACCCGCTGGCCGTAGGTGGCGTCGGCGACAGGGAACACGGCCGCTTCGGCGACACCCGGGCATCCGGCGAGGGCGTCCTCGACGCGCTCCGGCGAGATCTTCTCACCGCCGCGGTTGATGAGGTTCTTGATGCGCCCGGTGAGGTACAGACAGCCGTCCGGATCGAGCAGGCCCAGGTCGCCGGTGCGGAACCAGCCGTCGGCGAAGCTGTGCGCGGTCTCGGCGGGGTTGGCGAGGTAACCGCGCGCGACGGGCGGGCCGCTCACCCACACCTCGCCCGGCTCGCCGGGCGGACACGGGTGTCCGTCCGTGTCGACGATCCGCAGGTCCGCCTCGGTCGCCGTACCGACCGATCCGCCCTTGCGGTGACCGTGCCGCGGCAGTGGCTCACTGGTCGTCTGGTGCGTGGACTCGGTCATTCCGTACGCGCTCAGCACCGGCGCGCCGAGCAGGTCCTCCAGCGCCCGTGCGGTGGCCGCGGGGAGCGGGGCACTGCAACTGCGCGCGAACCTCAGCGGCTGCGCCCGCCGGCCCGGGTACTCCTGGGCCGCCCGCGCCAGCAGGATCTGGTGGATGGTCGGAACCGCCGTGTACCAGGTGGCGCGCGCGGCCCGCATGTCGTCCCAGAACGTGTGGGCCGAGAACCGGCCGCGTGCGGGCAGCAGGACCCGTCCGCCGCCCGCGAGGGAGGCCAGGAGCGCCGCGAACAGCCCGTGACCGTGGAACAGCGGCATCACCGCCACCGTCCCGTCGGCCTGGTCCAGCTCATACGTCGTACAGACGCCGGTCACGCCGGCGACGACGTTGGCGTGGGTGAGCGGCACCATCTTCGCCCGGTCGGTGGTACCGGCGGTGAACAGGACGAGGGTGTCGTGGCCGGTGAGTTCCGTGGACGCTCCCTCGCCGCGCGGTGCCGGCCGCTCGGCGGCGTCCAGGGTCACTGTGGCGGTCCCGGACGGCAGGACCCGGACGCGCACCGGCCAGGCGGGCACCCGTGTCTCCCGCGGTCCGTCGGGGGCGGCGGGTCCGGTGAGGAGCGCCCGTGCGCCCAGCGCGGCCAGCCGCGCGGCCTTCTCCGGCCCGGGAAGCGCCGGATCCAGCGGGCTGGTCACCAGCCCGGCCCGCGCGGCGCCCAGCAGCGCGACGACGAATTCGACGGTGTTGGCGCAGACCAGGCCCACCGGGTCCCCGGGCCGCAGCCCCGTGTCGGCGAGCCGCGCGGCCATGTCGGCGGCCAGGCCGTCGAGCACGGCGTAGGACAGCTGGACGTGGTCCGCGGTGACGATCAGCGCCGGTGCGCCGGGCCGGTCCCGGACGGATCCGGCGATCAGATCGGTCAGCCCGGTGATCGCGGGGGGCCGGTAGAGGGCCGTGGTAGCTGCGGATGCCGTGGCTGACGAGGCCATGGCCATCACCTCCTGGCTCCCGGTCACGGGGGGACGTCGCGGTGGGCCGTGCGGCCACGTCCGCACCTGCGGGACCCGGCCTCCGCTGAAGACACGGCCTCACGCCGAGCCTGCGCCAGGCGGGTGCCGCGGGTCCAATACGCAGGGGCGAACGACTGACACACGGCGCTTATCGATCCAGCGTGGCGCGGGTGCGCGGGATGCTCCGGGATTTATTGACAGCTCTCGCTTATCAACCGGTCACCTACAGGTCTTGGACACGACTGCATGACCTGCCGAACAGTGGGGCAAAACGGACGAAACCGGCACAAGGAGTACCGACCCCGCATCTTATGAGGAGTCTCGACATGACCACCGCCCCCGCACCGCACACCCAGCAGACCTCCGACCGTGCCCCGGAACAGCTCACCGACGGCAACCACCTGGTCGTTGACGCGCTCCTGCGCCACGACATCAAGACCATGTACGGGGTAGTCGGCATCCCGGTCACGGACCTCGCCCGCATCGCCCAGGCGTCGGGGATCCGGTTCATCGGCTTCCGTCACGAGAGCGACGCCGGGCACGCGGCGGCGGCGGCCGGATTCCTGACCGGCAAGCCGGGGGTGTGCCTGACCGTCTCCGGCCCGGGATTCCTCAACGGGCTCGTCGCGCTCGCCAACGCCACCACCAACTGCTTCCCGGTGGTGCAGATCTCCGGGTCCAGCGAGCGCGGCATCATCGACCTGCGGCGCGGCGACTACGAGGAGATCGACCAGTTGGCCACGGCCCGGCCGCTGGTCAAGGCGGCGTACCGGATCGACCGGGCCGAGGACATCGGGCGCGGGCTGGCCCGTGCGATCCGCACGGCGGTCTCCGGACGTCCCGGAGGGGTGTACCTCGACCTTCCGGCCGCGGTGCTCGGTGAGGTCATCGACGCGCGCAAGGCCGCCGAGTCGCTCCCCCGGATCGTCGACCCGGCGCCGCGCCAGCTCCCGCCGGTCAGCGCCGTGGATCGCGCGATCGATCTGCTCGCGAACGCCGAACGGCCGCTGGTGGTGCTCGGCAAGGGCGCCGCGTACGCGCAGGCGGACGAGGCGATCCGGGAATTCGTCGAGCGCAACGGCCTGCCGTTCCTGCCGATGTCGATGGCCAAGGGCCTGCTTCCCGACGACCACCCGCAGTCGGTGGCCACCGCCCGGTCGCTCGCCCTGCGCGAGGCCGACGTCGTCCTGCTCGTCGGCGCGCGCCTGAACTGGCTCCTCGGCCACGGCGAACCGCCGCAGTGGAGCCCGGACGTCCAGTTCATCCAGATCGACATCGATCCCACCGAACTGGACGGCAACCAGCCCATCGCCGCCCCTCTCGTCGGAGACGCGGCTTCGGTGATGGAGCTGCTGGTCGAGCGGACCAAGCCGGGTCAGATCACGGTCCCTCAGGCGTGGCGGACACAGCTCGCGGCGCGCTCGGCGCAGAACGTGACCAAGATGTCCGGCCGCATCGAGGCGGCCGGGACCGCGCAGCCGATGAAGTTCCTGGGCGCGTTGCAGGCGATCCGCGAGGTGCTGCGGGACCATCCCCGTGCCTACGTCGTCAACGAGGGTGCCAACGCGCTCGACATCGCCCGCAACGTGCTCGACATGCAGGTGCCGCGTCACCGGCTGGACTGCGGCACCTGGGGGATCATGGGCATCGGCATGGGATACGCCATCGCCGCGGCCGTCGAGACCGGTGATCCGGTCGTGGCCGTCGAGGGCGACAGCGCCTTCGGCTTCAGCGGCATGGAGCTGGAGACCGCCTGCCGCTACGGCCTGCCCATCGTCACCGTCATCCTCAACAACAGCGGTGTCTACCGCGGCGACGACGTCTCCACCACGTCGGACCCCGCGCCCACCGCGCTGCGGGCCCGGTACCACCTGATGATCGACGCCTTCGGCGGCCGGGGCTACCGGGCGACGACCCCCGCGGAGGTCTCCCGCGCGCTGCGCGAAGCCCTCGCCTCCGGCCGACCGGCCCTCATCGACTGCGTGATCGACCCCACGGACGGCACCGAGAGCGGCCACCTGACCAACCTGAACCCCAAGGGAATCGACAGCACGGCCCGGCCGGCGGCCTGACACCAGGACCCGCGCACGCCCCGCCGAGCGGACCGCACCAGAAAGGGAATCCGTCATGACCGAACTGCCACTGACCGGAATCAAAGTGATCGACTTCACCGGCGTGCAAGCGGGCCCGGCCTGCACCCAGATGCTCGCCTGGTTCGGCGCCGACGTCCTGAAGGTCGAGCGCATCACGGGCGGCGACGTGACGCGCCACCAACTGCGCGACATACCCGACGTCGACGCGCTGTACTTCACCATGCTGAACAGCAACAAGCGCTCCCTGGCCATCAACACCCGCACGCCGGAGGGGAAGGAGGTCATGGAGAAGCTGATCCGCGAGGCCGACGTGCTGGTGGAGAACTTCGCGCCGGGCGCCATGGACCGCATGGGCCTGTCCTGGGAGCACATCCACGAGCTCAACCCCCGCCTGATCTTCGGCTCGGTCAAGGGGTTCAACGAGGACTCGCCGTGGAACGACCTCAAGGTCTACGAGAACGTGGCCCAGTGCGCCGGCGGAGCCGCCTCCACCACCGGTTTCTGGGACGGCCCGCCGACCGTCAGCGCGGCCGCCCTCGGTGACAGCAACACCGGCATGCACCTGCTGATCGGTGTCCTCACCGCGCTCATCTCCCGCGCCCGGACCGGAGAGGGCCAGAAGGTGTCGGTGTCCATGCAGGACGCCGTCCTCAACCTGCTGCGGGTCAAGCTCCGTGACCAGCAGCGCCTCGCCCACGTCGGTTTCCTGGACGAGTACCCGCAGTACCCGAACGGCGAGTTCGGCGACACCGTCCCGCGGGGCGGCAACGCGGGCGGCGGCGGCCAGCCCGGCTGGGTGCTGAAGTGCAAGGGGTGGCAGACCGACCCCAACGCGTACATCTACTTCACCATCCAGGAGCAGAACTGGACGCGGACCGCCGAGATCGTCGGCCACCCCGAGTGGGCCGACGACCCGGACTACAGCACCCCGGAGGCCCGTCAGCTGCGGATCTTCGACATCTTCGCGGAGATCGAGAAGTGGCTGGCCGACAAGACCAAGTACGAGGCGGTCGACATCCTGCGGAAGGCGGAGGTGCCCTGTGCTCCCGTGCTCAGCATGAAGGAGATCGCCGAGGACCCCGCGCTGCGCAAGAGCGGCACCGTGGTGGAAGTGGAACAGAAGGAACGCGGGACCTACCTGACGGTCGGCAGCCCGGTCAAGTTCTCCGGCTTCACCCCCGACATCACGGGCGCCCCGCTGCTCGGCGAGCACACGGACGAGGTCCTGGCGTCCCTCGGCTACGACGCGGACACCATCGCCGCGATGCACTCCGACCAGGTGGTCGCGTGAACCTGCCCGAGCCGCCCGGCCGCGGCGGGACCACGGGCCGGGGGCTCGACACCTCGGCCCGGCACGCCGGGAGTTCAGGGGCGCCGCGAGGCACGTCGCGGAGTCCGAGGGTGCGCCAGGGTCGGTCCGGCTGACGGTGACCACGGTGGCGCACCGGTGCGGCTGGTCGTCGGCCGGCGCGTTCATCGATGTCTTCCGGCGCGCCTTCGGCCACACGCCGGGCGCCCATCCGACGGACCGACGGGCCGGGCGGGCCCCGCACCCGCCGGCCGGACCGACGGCCGGAGCGGCCGGGACGTCGCCCGGGTCCGGCTCGCGGGAGGCAGTAGGGTCCGTCCGGGAGGGATCAAGTGGCACGTAAGCGCGTTCTGTTGCTGGACGCCGCGCCCGGTCGGCTGCTCGACCGGGAGCTGGAACGTCTGCTCGGCCACGGACTGGCCGTCACACTGAACCTTCGGAGAGTGGCCGACCGGGCTGCGGCGCGGGCGGCCTGGGACGGCCGGGTGGAGTTCACCGACTTCGACGCCTTCGACGAGCCGGCCCTGATCGCGCAGACCGTCCGGGACGGGCTCGGACACCACGCGGTCAAGTCGCGTGCGGGGGTGCCGCTGCGTGCCGCGTTCCTCGCCGCGGCGACCGACCCCGCGCTCGTGGGCCGGCTGCGGGTGGTGGGCCGGGCCGGAGCGGGCACCGACCATGTCGAACTGGCGGCCGCCGCCCGGCACGAAGTGGCCGTCACCCACACCCCCGGCTCCAACGCGCAGGCGGTCGCGGAGTTCGCCCTGGCGCAGCTGCTCGCCCTGGTCCGCGGCCTTCCGGCCCACCACGAGGCCGCACACCGAGGCCGCTGGAGCACACCGGCCCCCGCGGTGGAACTGCCCGAACTGACCCTGGGCATCGTCGGACTGGGCCGGACCGGCATGGCACTGGCCGACCGGGCGAGGGCACTGGGCATGCCCGTGCAGGGGCTGTCGCGGCGACCGCACGAGACCTCCGTGCCCCGGGCCGCGTCCCTCGACACCCTGCTGGCCACGAGCGACGTGGTCTCCCTGCACGTGCCGCTGACCGCGCAGACCCGCGGCCTGATCGGCCGTGCGGAGCTGGCGAGGATGCGGCCGGGGGCGATCCTGCTGAACACCGCCCGGGGCGGGATCGTCGACGAGCAGGCGCTGGCCGACGCGCTGCGCGATCCGGCGCATCCGCTCGCCGCGGCTGCCGTCGACACCTTCGTCCACGAGCACGCCGCCTTCGCCTCGCCGCTGTGCGGTTCGCCGAACGCCCTGCTGACCCCGCATGTCGCCGGCATGACGCGCGGCGCCATGGCGACCGCCGCGATCCGCTGCGCCGACCACATCGCGGCCCTCCTCGACGGCCGCCCGGACGGGGTGCCCGTGGTGACCGTCTGACCATGCGCCGGTCGCCTTCCGGTCCGCGCCGACGGCTCGGAACCGTACCCGCCGGACCGGCGCGCACCCGGCACACGCGCGGCACCTGGCGCGCGGCGTCAGCCGAGGACGTGCCGCAGTCGATCGCAGATCCGCTCGACCTCCGCGGCCTCGGGGAAACACCCTGCCGCGCCCATGGCCGTCTGCAGCGCGGGACCGAAGGCTTCGAACCGGGCCAGGTGTTCGCGCCCGACGGGTTGCACGACGAAGTGGATGTGGCCGGGAACCCCGCCGGCATGCGACCACAGGCACACGTACACCTGCTCGGGCGCCGTCACCTCGGTGACGGCGGCGCTCACCCGCCGCAACAGCGGCCCGAGTTCGGCGGACTCCCGCGCGGTCAACTCGGCGACGTGCACGACATGACGGACCGGCTTGACCACGACGGTGCCCAGGCCCAGCGGCCCGACACAGTGCTCGACGGCCCAGAACCGGGTGCGCAGCACGTTTCCCCCGGGCAGCGGCACCCTGTCCGCCATGAGGTCACACGCCAGGCACCCACCGCTGTCGACGTCCCCACCCACCGCTGCTCCCTGTTCCCGGACGGCGGCCGTCCCGTCGGGCGGGAACTCGGAGCCGTGTCCGTGGTCTACTGCCAGTCATGCCCTTGCTGTTGCTGGACCTGGACAACACCCTGGTGGACCGCGACGCCGCCTTCCGCGGCGCCGTCGCCGACTTCTTCACCGAGCACGGGCTGCCCGTCTCGGACCTCCCCTGGGTGATGGGCGTCGACGCCGGCGGTTATACCCCACGTCCCGATGTCGCCGCAGCCCTCGTCGGCCGATACGGCGACATCGTGCCCACCGCCGCCGTCCGTGCCCTCCTCGACACCGGCTCCGCCGCTCGCGTCGTCCTGGCCGATGCCACCCGCCGAGCGCTGGACGAGGCCGGGGCCGACGGCTGGACCTGCGTCATCGTCACCAACGGCCGCACCGCACAGCAGGAAACGAAGATCCGTAACACCGGACTCGACGCGTTGGTCCACGGATGGGTCGTCTCCGAGAGCGTCGGCCACAAGAAGCCGGAGTCCGAGATCTTTCACGCGGCGGCGGCAGTGGCGGGCATCCCCCTGTCCGGGGCGTGGGTCATCGGTGATTCAGCGCACGCCGACATCGCGGGGGCGGACGCGCTCGGCCTGCGCAGCGTCTGGGTGTCCGCCGGCAGGCCCTGGCCCCCGCAGCCCTTCGCACCCACCCACGTCGCCCACGACGTCGCCTCGGCGATCCGGCACGCCCTCGGGAGCCCGTGACCGGGCGCCACCCCACCGTCGGGGCGGTCGCATCCGGCGCCCTTGACAGGCGCACCGGCCGACGACGTACGTTGAGGCTGCTGCTCGACGTATGTCGAGCCTGCGGCTTCCGGACGGGTGGAGGACTTCGATGCGGCGACCTGGCGTGGCACCGCAGGGTGTCCGCACGGGCATGCGTCTGATCACCCGGCGGCACGTCGACTACTGCCGTACGTCCTCCGCGGTCTGTCCTTCCGTACACGTCTGACCCGGCCGGCCCGCCTCGCCGGCCGGCCCGTCGTGGCCTCGCGGCCGTCCTGCCCCGTGTTCCCGGAAGGATCAACCATGTCCGGTTCCGCCCTGCGCCTCGCCGTCGAAGCCGACGGCGAAGGCGCCCATCCCGCGGCCTGGCGCCGCGCCGCGCACTCCCCCGACCAGCTCCTCACCCCGCGCCGGGTGGCCCACGTCGCCGCCATGGCCGAGAACGCCGGGTTCACCCTCGTCACCCTGGACGACGGCGTGCTGCCGCCGGATGCCGCACCGAACCCGGTGGGACGCATCGGCGCGGTGGAGCGCGCGGCGTTCGTCGCCGCGTCCACGAGCACCATCGGTATCGCCCCGGTCGTACCGGTCACGTACGCCGAACCCTTCCACGTCGCCGGTCAGCTGGCGTCCCTGGACCACATCTCGGCGGGCCGGGCCGGGTGGGTGGTGGCGGAAGAGGACCGTCCGGAGGCGGCCCGCGTCTGGGGGCGTCCCTTGGTCGCCGACGCCGTCGCGCGGGCTCGGGAGTCCCGCGACGGCGTGGAGGTGGCCCGTGCCCTGTGGGACTCGTGGGAGGACGACGCGGTCATCCGGTCCGTGGCCACCAGCCGCTACCTCGACCGCGACCGCCTCCACTACATCGACTTCACCGGGGAGACGTACGCGGTCAAGGGCCCGGCGATCGTGCCGCGCCCGCCCCAGGGACAGCTCGTCGTCCTGGGCCGGCCGGACACGGTTCCCGCCGACCGGCTCGACGTCGCCCTGGTCGCGGGCCGTGACCTCACGACGGTCGCCACCTCCGCCGCTGCCGCCGGCGCTCCCCTCGCCTTCGCCGAGGTCGAGGTCGCCCTGGACACCCCGGACGCGACCGGCGCGCAGCGCCTGGCGGACCTGGAACGGCACGCGCCGTGGCCCGACCTCGGACGGCTGCGTCTGACCGGCTCCGCCGCTTCGCTGGTGGCGCTGCTGGCGGAGTTGCGCGCATTCGTCGACGGTGTACGGCTGCATCCGCTGGTACTGGACGAGGACCTTCCCGTCCTCTCCCGCCAGGTCCTGCCCGCACTCGTCGAACGGCGCCTCCTCGTCCGCCCGCTGCCCGGTACGACCCTGCGCTCGGCGCTGGGTCTGCGGCGCCCCGCCAACCGTTTCGCCGCCGCGGCCGTCCGGGAGGAGACCCGATGACCCGCACCGACCCCCTCGACGTCCCCCGGCCGCACGCGCAGCTCCACCTCGGTGTGTTCTTCCAGGGCGTCAACCACTGGACCATCTGGTCCGCTCCCGAGAGCGGCTCCCAGATCGACCCGGCCTCCTTCCTCCGGGTCGCCCGGACGGCCGAGCGGGGCCTGTTCGACGCGTTCTTCCTCGGTGAGGGACTGCGTCTGCGGGAGGTGGACGGCCGTATCCACGACCTCGACGTGGCCGGACGGCCGGACGCCATCACCCAGCTCGCCGCGCTGGCCGCGGCCACCCGCAGGATCGGCCTGGTCAGCACCTCCAACTCGACCTTCAACGAACCCGCCGATCTCGCCCGTCGCCTCTCCGGCCTCGACCTGCTGTCCGAGGGCCGGGCCGGCTGGAACGTGGTGACCACGGACAACGCCTGGACCGGTGCGAACTTCCGCCGTGGCGGCTACCTCGACCACGCGGACCGTTACCGGCGTGCCGAGGAGTTCCTCACCGTGGCCCGCGCCCTCTGGGACGGCTGGGACGACGGGGCCGTCGCCGGTTCCACGGGCGCCCCCGCGTGGTCGTCGCCGGCCGCCGTGCGCCGGGTGCGGCACCGTGGAGCGCAGTTCGACGTCGACCTCGTACCGACCCTGCCGCGCAGCGCCCAGGGGCATCCCGTCGTCTTCCAGGCCGGTGATTCCGCCGAGGGACGTGACTTCGCCGCCCGCAACGCCGATGTCATCTTCTCCGCCCACGGCACGGACTTCGACGACGCGCTCGGCTTCGCCGAGGACATCCGGCGCCGGCTGCGGGCCGCCGGGCGGCCCGACGACGACCTGCGCATACTGCCCGGCACCGAGATCGTGCTGGGCACCACCGAGGAAGAGGCCCGGGAGAAGAAGCGCTGGATCCGGTTGCAGCAGGTCACGCCCGCCACCGCGCTGGGGATCGCCGGACTGCTGTGGGGCCTCGACCTGTCCGGCCGCGACGCCGACGGACCGCTGCCGAAGGAGGATCCGGTCGTCGCCGAGAACGACGGCTCCTTCGGCGCGCGACGCGTCGCCGACCCGCGGACGGTCGTGGCCGAGTGGCGTGCGAAGGCCGAGGCGCGCGGTTGGTCGCTGCGGGAGACGGTCATCGAACTCGGCCCGCAGCGCGGCCACGTCGGCACCCCGTCCGGCCTCGCCGACAAGTTCGCCCACTTCGTGCGGCACGGTGCGCTCGACGGCTTCAACGTCACGCCGTACCTGATCCCGGACGGTCTCGACGACATCGTCGACCTGCTCGTGCCGGAACTACAGGAACGCGGCGTCTACCGCACCGAGTACACGGGTACGACGCTGCGCTCCCACCTCGGACTGCGCGCACCCCTCACCCATCGGGCCGCAGTCGGCCGGCGGCAGGCGGGCTGACCGGCTGACCACCGGCTGACGGGCCGGAGCCGGGACGGACCTGGGCACCCGGTCGGTCGGAGGACCGCCGGGAGAGGACCCGGCTCCAGCCCGTCAGCACGCCACGGCTCCGGCCCGTCCGCCCGTCCGCACGCCACGGACAGGTCATGGGCGCCGCCGGTCCGCGCGGGCCCGGGGCCGCGGGCGACGGCCTGTCGACCGTCACCGCGCCGCTTCCGCGCGCCGCTGCCCCGGTGCTTCCCGGGGTCCGGGAACCGCTGGGTTCGGCACGGGCGCGCTCGCGGGTGACAATGGGGGGCACCGGACCGGGTGAGGTGAGGGCATGCCCGCATGGCATCTGCGTGACTATCACGACGACGATCTCGACCAGGCCGTCCAGATCTGGGACCAGAGCCGCCGGGCCGGCGAGGACCGGGTGTTCCCGGTCTCCGAGGTGATGGCCGCGGCCAAGACCAGCCAGACGGCGGTGGTCGCGGAGGTCGGCAACGAGCTGGTGGGCCTGGCCGTGGCGCAGGCGCACGACAAGCGGGCGTGGATCCTCCTGGTGGCGCTCGCCGCCCACTGGCGCGAACGGGGCATCGGCAGCGCGCTCCTCACCGAGCTGGAACGGCGCCTGCGGGCGCTGGGCGTCCGCCACGTCGGCGCCCTGCTGCCCGCGCACGCGGCCGGGTCGAAGGCGCTGGAGAACTCCGGCTACCAGTCCCGCGACGACCTGATCTTCTACGAGAAGATCGAACCGCCCGGCACCGCCAATTCCGACGTCATCGCGGCGCTGGGCGGCCGTATGCTGCCCGCGGGTCTGTGGAACGCCATGGCCGGGATGGAACGGGAGAAGCAGGTCGTCGAGCGCCGCGTCGTGCTCCCGCTGACCGAGCCGGCGCTGGCCGACCGCTACGGAGTCGTCCCGCCCAAGGCGGTCATCCTGTTCGGGCCGCCCGGCACCGGTAAGACCAGCTTCGCCAAGGCGGTGGCCTCGCGGCTCGGCTGGCCGTTCGTGGAACTGTTCCCGTCCCGGCTCGCGGCCGACACGAGCGAGGGACTCGCCGCGGCGCTGCGGGAGGTCTTCGCGGACCTGGCGGAACTCGACTCGGTGCTTCTCTTCATCGACGAGGTCGAGGAGATCGCCGGCGTGCGGTCCGGGAAGGCGGTGGATCCGGGGCACGGGGTGACCAACGAACTGCTCAAACTCATCCCCGTCTTCCGCGAGCACGACGAACGGCTGCTGGTCTGCACCACCAACTCCGTACGCTCGCTCGACCCGGCTTTCCTACGACCGGGCCGGTTCGACTACGTCATCCCGATCGGCCCGCCGGACCGTGCCGCGCGGGCGGCCATCTGGAACCGCTATCTGGGCGACTCCGGTGGCACGGTGGACGTGCCCCGGCTGGTCGAGGCCAGTGAGCTGTTCACGCCCGCGGACATCGAATTCGCCGCCCGCAAGGGCGCGCAGGCCGCGTTCGAGCGCGAGGTCATCGACCCTCAGGGCCGCCCCGCCACCACCGAGGACTACCTGACCGCCATCGCCGACACCCGGCCGACGCTCACCGCGCGGGCGGTGCAGGAGTTCACCGAGGACATCGAGCAGTACAGCCGCCTGTGACACCCGCCCGTGCCCGCGCCGGCCACGCCGAGTGGCACCCCCTTCTCCGGCTGGACGGCGCCGTGGGCCCTAGCTGCCCGAGCACGAGCTGCGCGCGCTGGGTGAGGCCGTACGCTCGGCACTGCCCCATCGTCCGGCACACGGTCCGCGCGACCCGCCATCCCTCCCTGACCACCGGCGGGGCGGCTTCCTGACCCGCACGCCGTGATCTTCGGTGCGTGGCCGGTCACCCGCTACGCGGACGCACGGACGCCGCTCGCCGATCCACGCATCAGCCCGGACAGCGCCCACCCGCACTTCTCACACACCGGCGCGGGCCAGAAGGAGCGCCGGACGCCGGCGCGGACCTCCCTCTCGATGGACGGCTCGCGTGCACGGCGGCCGGCGCCAGGGGCCCTGGAGGACATCGGGATCGGCGGGGTGACCATCGCGGCCGGCGAGGTTCGACCGGCGCGAGGAGGCTGCGACCGCCTCGCCGCCGCTCCCGCAACCCCGGCCACCTGACCAACCGGGCACACCGCGGGGCCGGACGTCAGCACCCCCCGGGCCACATCGCGTCGGCTGTCGGCGAGGCTCGATGAAGCGCGCCGGCTCGGGCCGGCTGTCGGCCGGGCGCTCCCCGCTACGCGCCGGCCCGAATTCAGCTGTCGGCCAGGCGCTCCATGATGCGGGCCGCCTCGGCGAGTGTCCGGCGTTCGGCGGGCGAGAGGTGCCGCTCGATCGCCCCTTCGAGCCATGCCTCGCGCACGGCGGGAATGGCGGCGAGGAGTTCGCGGCCCGCGTCCGTGATCGAGATGAGCGTCTTGCGCCCGTCGTCGGGGTCCGGTCCGCGGACGACCAAACCTTCGCGGACCAGTGCGGCGACCGTCTCGGCCATCGACTGCGGCCGGACGTGCTCGGCCGCGGCGAGCACGCTGGCCGTCGTGGGCCCTTCGTCGGCGACACGACCGAGCGTGGTGATCTGCGACCAGGTCCAGCGCCTGTCGGTGGGCGCGGACTCGGTCCGTAGTCGCGCCCGCAGCCGCACCATCGCGTGCGGAAGCAGGCGCGCCACATCGCGGGGGAGCGGGGCTGTCATGAGTGGGCACTTTATGTCCCGCCTCGGGAGATTGCCAGTCTGCCTGTATTATTAGACAGGCAGGCTGTGCAGTTTTCCTGTGCATCACTGCGCGGGTGTGGACCAGAAACACCCGCGCAACGGCATCCACCGGCGAGCGGTCGGCAGGTGCGACCCCGAAGCCCGTCGGACGCGAGACCACCTGCCCCGCCGTCCGACGGCGCGACGGGACGGCCGACCCGGCACGGCGTGGTCATCCGGGACCGGCACCGCCGCCCCCGGCCGTCGAACGGCCGGCGCACAGCCCTGGTCCGGAGAGGAAAGGAAGAACGATGACGTCGCCCCAGGCAACGCCCCCCGACGCGCACCGCGAGACCGACAGCGCGGCCGGATCCACCGCCGACCGCCGGCGGAGAGCGTTCTCGTGGCGGTTCGTCACCCCGCTGTACCTGAGTTCGGCGCTCAACCCGATCAACAGCTCGCTCATCGCCACCGCACTGGTGCCCATCGCCCACGCGATGGGCGTGGCGGTCGGAGCGACCGCGGTCCTGATATCCGCGCTCTACCTCGCCAGCTCCATCGCCCAGCCCACCGCCGGCAAGCTCGCCGAGCAACTCGGCCCGCGCAGGGTCTTCCTCGCGGGCATGGTGCTGATTCTCATCGGCGGCGTCATAGGCGGCTTCGGGCAGAACATGGCGACGTTGACGGTCGCGCGCGTCCTGATCGGGACGGGCACCTCGGCCGGCTATCCGGCTGCGATGGTGCTCATCCGCCGCCGGTCGGTCTGGGCCGGGATGAGCGAGCCACCCGGCCAGGTGCTCGGCGGCCTGTCCATCGCCGGTACGGTCACGGTCGCGGTCGGCCCGCCGCTCGGCGGTGTGCTGGTCGCCGCCTTCAGCTGGCACGCGGCCTTCCTCGTCAACCTACCCGTCACCGTCGTCGCCCTGCTGCTGACGGTGCTGTGGGTCCCCCGGGACGCACCACTGCAACGCCGCCCGCTGCGGGAGGTCGCCGCCCGCGTCGATGTCAGCGGCATCCTCCTGTTCGGCGGCACCCTGAGCGCCCTGCTGGTGTTCCTGCTGTCGTTGCCCGACCCGGACTGGATTCCCCTCGCGGTCTCGGTCGCGCTGGGCGCGGTGCTCGTGCTGTGGGAACTGCGGGCGGCCACGCCCTTCATCGACATGCGCCTGCTCGTCTCGAACCTGGCGCTGACCCGCACCTACCTGCGCGGCGCACTGACCCTGTTGGCGTTCTACACCGTGCTCTACGGCCTCACCCAGTGGCTGGAGGCCGCCCATGGCCTGTCGACCCAGGAGGCGGGGCTCGTCCTGCTGCCCATGGGCATCATCGCCGCGATCGTGTCGCGGCCGATCTCGGCCCGCAACCTCGTCCGGGGCCCGCTGGTCGTCGGCGCCGCGAGTTTCGTCCTGGCCGCGGCCGCCGTGACGCTGTTCAGCTCGGAAACACCCGTCCTGGCCATCGTCGGCGTCACGCTGCTGTTCGCGATCACGCTGGGCACGACCACCGTGAGCAACCAGACCGCCCTCTACACCCAGGCGCCCGCCGACCAGGTGGGCACCGCGGCCGGGCTGTTCCGGACCTTCAGCTACTTCGGTTCCATCGCCTCGTCCACCATCACCGGCATCGTCTTCCGGCGCAGCGTCACCGACTCGGGCCTGCACCTGGTCGCAGCGATCCTCGTCGGCGTCAGCGTCGCGGTCCTGGCCCTGACCCTGCTCGACCGCACCCTCAGGACACCCGGGCCCCCCTCGGCGCTCGACGAGAACGGACCAGCCCACTGACGACCACCGACGCACGGCACGTCGGTCACGGCCCGCCGCCCCCACGGGACAACACCGGTGTGCCGTCCGCAGGGCCTGCGGTGGTCCGCCCACGGCACGTCCGCCGGGCCCGTCCACCGGGTCCGTGCGTCCGGCCGCCGTTCGCCCGGTCCCCGGATCCGGGGAAGGACCGGATCCGGCGCAACCGTCCCGGGCGAGCGCCGTTGTGCCGGGCATGAAGATCCGCACACGAACCGGACTGCTCCTGGGTTGCGGCCTCGCCGCGGCCGGCGCCGCCGTCGCCCCCGCGGTCGTGGCCGCCGACGCCCCCGCGGCCACCCGGGACGCCTATGTCGAGACCACGTTGCTGTTCGGGACCGAACGGCCCGACGGCGGCGCGGCGGTGACCGAACCGGAGTTCCAACGATTCCTCGACACCCAGGTCACGCCGCGCTTCCCGGACGGACTGACCGTGGACCAGACCCGCGGGCAGTACCGGGACCGGCACGGTGTGATCGAGAAGGAGCGCTCCTACCAGGTGATCGTCCTCTACCCCGCCGAGACCGCGGCGTCCGCAGGCACGAAGCTCGACCACATCCGACGGCTGTACACGGCCGCCTTCCAGCAGGAATCCGTCGGCCGTGTGGACGAGGACGTCCATGCCTCTTTCGAGTGACGGCGTCCCGGGCTGACCGCCCGCTGCCGGCTCGGCGTCACGCGCGGCCGGACAGCCCGAGGAGAAGCCGTCCCGGAGCGGTGACGCGGGCCCGCACCGGTCGGACGTACCAAGCGCTCATGTCCCCGGCCGAACGTGCCGATTAGTCCATCGGGCGGACCGCACCGGCGACGAAAACCGGTCCGCGCGGTCCGCCCGTGCTTCCATCGCACCAGGAGGCATGCGACATGGCTGACGAGCGACCACGAGAGCCCCGTTCCCGACTTCCCAGGTCCCGGTACCCGGTGCCGGGCGCGGTCGGCCCGGCGCCCGGTCCGACCCGGGTGCCGGCCGGCGCCGATACCGACAGCCGCCACGCGTCCCGCCGGATCCCGCGCCCCTTCGTCCCCGCTCACCACCCCGCCCGGCACTGCCTCGGCCGTCGGGGAACACGCCACCGACTCCCTCTGATGTGCCCCTAGCCACCGTCGACGACCGGGGCCGGCTCATGACCGCACCGCGGCGAGGCGAACTCGTCGAAGCGCACCGGTGCGGGACGGGCGGCCCCCGTCCCTTCCCCGTCCGTTCCTGGGCCGCGGGCGGCGCCGGCCGGGCCCGCCGCGGGCCTCCCCCAGGCCGTGGACCTCACCAACGTCGTACCACTTGCGAGGAGCTTCCCCGATGACCGGGAACGATGAGACAGCCACCTGCCCGTTCGACTACAGCGAAGCCCTGGACTTCGACCCCGTGCTCGGGGAGCTGATGGATCGCGCCGCGCCCGTGCGCATCCGGCTCCCCTACGGCGATGGCGACGCCTGGCTGATCACCGGGTTCGACGGTGTCAAGCAGGTCACCACCGACCAGCGATTCAGCCGGGCGGGCATCGTCGGCCGCGACTACCCCCGGATGACGCCGGAGCCCATCATCTCGCCCGAGTCGATCAACGTGATGGACCCGCCGCAGAGCAGCCGGGTCCGCCACCTCGCCTCCCAGGCGTTCACTCCGCAGCAGGTGGAGAAGATGCGGCCCCGGATCGTCCGGCTCGCGGATCTCCTCCTGGACGACATGGAGAACCAGGGGCCGCCGGCCGACCTGGCCAAGCACCTTTCCGACCCGCTCCCCCAGCACACCGTGCTGGACCTCCTCGGCATCGAACGGGCGGAATGGCCCCGGATCCAGAAGTCCGTGCACCAACTGCTCGTCGTCGGCGAGGGCAACAAGGAGGCCGCCGCCAACGCCAAGGCCGAGCTGACGGCCTACTTCGCCGAACTCGTCAGGCAGCGCCGGACGACACCCGGCACGGACATCATCAGTCTGATGGCCGCGGCGCGGGAGGAGGGCGAGGAGCAGCTCGACGACAGGGAACTGGCGGTCATGACGCTGGTGCTGGCGCTCAGCGGCCAGGACACGGCCACCTGCCAGATCAGCGACATCACCTATCTGCTCCTGACCCGCCCGGAACTCATGGAACACGTCAGGAGCCGGCCCGAGAAGCTGACCGACACCCTGCACGAACTGCTCCGTTACATCCCGTTCCGCAAGGGCGTCGGGATCCCCCGGGTGGCACTCGAAGACGTGGAGCTGGACGGCGCGCAGATCCGCGCGGGCGACTACGTCCACGTGTCGTACCTGACGGCCAACCGCGAGCCGGAGCGCTACCCGAAGCCGCACGAGATCGACGTCGAACGGCCGAACGCGCCGCACATGACGTTCGGTTGGGGCGGCCACCGGTGCATCGCGATGCCGCTGGCGATGGCAGAGCTGGAAGTGGCCATCGGGCGGCTCGTCGAACGTTTCCCCCGGGGGCGGGGGGGGGTGGCGCGGGCGGTGGGGCGGTGGGACACGGCCACTATCGGGGGGTTCCGGGTGGAAGGGCGGGTGACCTGTTTGGAGCGCCGGCCCGGCCGCGGTGACCGGGGGCGGGGACGGCACGGGTGCCTCGCGGCCGCCCCTCCGCGGGCGGGACGTGTCCCGTCCCGCCCGCGGAGCGCGGCGGCCGGCGCGGACTCACCACCGACCTGGTTCGAACCTCGCCTCGTCCGGGCTGTCCGTGGGCCACGCGGGCACCGTCACCGCCACCACCCGCAGTTCCTGCTCCCCCGCGCGGAACTGGAACGTCGTACCGAGCGGGATGGTCAGGCACACCCCCGGTTCCAGCGCCGTCACCTCCTCCCGGCCGTCCTGGCTGCGCCACATCTCCCCCGCGCCCGAGGTGACGTACCAGATCTCCTGCACGGTGGCGTGCGACACCGCCTTCGCGGTCTGCCCGGGGGCAAGTTCGAACTGGGCGAAGCTCGCCGTCCCGGGAAGCACGCACAGCGGCCGTACCCTCGAACCGTCCGGTGCGGTGACCTCGGGAGCCTGGTCGAGCTGAAGTGTCGTGAAGCGTTCGGTCATGACGCCAACGATAAGGACCACGCCGGCCGGTACCGTGACCGCATGCAACTCACCGGCGAGATAACCGCTGACCGTCCCCTGCTCGTCCTCGCGGTCAAGGAAGAGGCCCAGCACCTCGACACGTCCCTGCCCGTCCTGCTGACCGGGATGGGCAAGGTCAACGCCGCGACGGCGCTCGCCACGGCACTCGCCCGCGGCCCGCTGCCGTCCGAGGTCGTCAATCTCGGTACCGCGGGCGCCCTGCGCTCCGGCTGGACCGGAACCCATGTCATCGGGACGGTCATCCAACACGACCTGGACAGCCGCGTCCTGCACACCCTCACCGGCGAGAGCTACGGAACACCCCTGACGGTGGGCGACCCGAACGGCCCCACCCTGGCCACGGGGGACTCGTTCATCGACGACGAGCACGCCCGGACGCGACTGGCGGCGCAGGCATCCCTGGTCGACATGGAGGGGTACGCGCTGGCGGCGGCCGCGCACCGGGCCGGTGTGCCGCTGCGCATCGTCAAGCACGTCAGCGACGACGCCGGCGAGGGGGCCGCCAGGACCTGGCGGGAAACCGTCGCGGAGTGCGCCCGCGTCCTCGCGGACTGGGCGTCCCGCAACATCCCCGCCCACCACTGAGTACGCCCGACCGCCTGGCCCCAGTACATCCGGCCGGCCGGGCGCCAGGCGACGCACGGTCCCGTCGCAACCCAACCCGTGAGCCGTACATGCGCTGTTGGGGCGCCGGCCGCCCGTCGGCCACCTCTTCTTGATCTTCCGAAACGATCGTCCCCCTGTTCGTCGGACCGGCAGGGAGTTCGTATGACATCACCGTCGTCCGCCCGCGTCAGATCCGGCGGTCCGAGCCGCCCCGTCCTGGCCGGGCGGCCCGCACGCCGCTTGACCTTGTCGCAACGACAAGGTTTCTACTGGTGTCATGCGAATCGGAGAGCTCGCCGACCTCGTCGGCGTCACCACCCGCGCGGTGCGGCACTACCACCGCATCGGACTGCTGCCGGAGCCGTCACGGCAGCCCAACGGATACCGCGAGTACTCTCTGCGCGACGCCGTCGAACTGGCTCGCGTCCGCCGGCTGACCGAGCTGGGCCTGAGCCTGGACGAGGTCAAGAACGTCCTGGCGGACGACGCGGGCCGGGACCTCATCGAGATCGTGGCCGAGCTGGACGCCGACCTGGCCCGTCAGGAGGAGGCCATCCGGCAGCGCCGGGCCCGCCTCGGCCAGTTGCTGGCGCAGGCCGAGCGGACCGGGCGGCTGCCCGCCGACGCCCCCGTCTCCCCCGAACTCACCGCTCTCTTCGACGTCATGGCGCGGGCTTCGGCGCAGGTCCCCGGGCCGGAGCCGCTGTCGGCCGCCCGGGAGCGGGAACTGCTCGCCCTGCTGGAGACCGCCTCGCCGGGCATCGACCGGGGCTGGTTCGACGCCCTGGTGCACAGCCTCAGCGCCGACCCGGACGCCATGCGGCGGGCCTACGCCGTCTACGCCCTGCTGGACGAGCTGGCCGGGGCCGCCGAGGACGACCCGCGGGTGGCGCGGACCGGCCGGGCCATCGCCGACGCCATTCCCGACGAGGCGGTACGGGCCATGAACCTCCCCGAGGACGGCGACGTGGCCGAGCCCGGCGGTTTCGCCCACGCCTTCTTCGCCGACTTCGCTCCCGCCCAGGCCGCGGCTCTGCGCCGCGGGATCGAACTGCTGCGGGAGCGTGCCGGATGAGGGGGCCGAGAAGGGTGGTGCGTTGGTCCGTCGCCGCACTCGTGCCCGGGGAGGCGGTGCTCGTCCTGTGCGTGGCCGGCGGCGTGCGGATACCGTCGGCCGTCCGCCTGGCGGTGGAGTCGGCGGCGCTCGCCGTGCTGGCGGCGACGGTCGCGCTGATCCGGCTCGACCACCGACGGCACCGCCGGGACGGTCTCGACCGGCGCTCCGCCTTCCGCGCCGCGGTCGGCGACACCGTCCCGGCGACGGTGCGCAGGCTGACCGCGCACGAGGTCTTCCTCTCCACCAGTCTCCTGCGCTGGGTGTTCCGGCGCGGCCCGCACGGTGTGCGCGAGGGCGACCTGCCCGTCCCCTACGCCGCGGGCCAGACGGCGATGATGTACGGCTTCTTCTTCGTCTGCGTCGTCGAGACCGTGGCCCTCGCCCTCCTGATCCCGTGGCCGGTGGTGCACGCCGTCACGCTCGTGCTGGACCTCTGGGGCTGCTACTTCGTCGTCGCCCTGCACGCGTCCTGCGTGGTGCGTCCGCATGTGATCGGGGCGGACGGTTCGCTGCGGCTGCGCTACGGCGCCCTGCTGGACGTCCGGATCCCGGCCGACCGTATCGCCGCCGTCCGGCTGGACCGGAAGTTCCCGCAGAGCAGGGCGGGCGCCGTGGACGGGAACGGTGTCGCCGAGCTGGCCGTGGGCGGGCAGACGACGATCACCGTCGAACTCACCGAGCCGGTGCGGTACGTGCGTGCCCTGGGCAAACCCGCCGCGGCCCGTGCCTTCCGCTTCTACGCCGACGACTGCGGGCCCGCCGTGGCCGCCCTGAGAGCGGGCGGCCCGTCGGCCGGCGCGGTCCGGGTCCCGGTGGCCGACGGCGGCGGACCGAACGCCCGGGGGACGGGCGACAACGGTCTCCGCCGGTGAGGGTGCGGGCCCCGGCCGGGTGACGCGGCCGGGGCCCGGGGCTTGCGGCAAGCGCGGTCAGTGCCGGGTGGGCCGCTCGGCGACCCGCTGCGGTCCGGCGGGGCGTGGCGGGGTGGTCACGTCGTCTCCTCCTGGTCGGATGCGAGGAGCGCGGTCCGGGTGACCGCCGTCCGTGCCGTGTCGGGGCGTGGGAGCGGATCCGCGACGGCGATGTGCTCCACGAGCCGTTCCAGGCGGCCGGACCGGCGGTGCAGGGCGCGCTGGCGGTCGGCGGCGCCGCCCTCGGTGGCGAGCCGGTCGAGCCAGGAGTCGACCAGCATCCGGTCGCCGGTGTCCGGGAGATAGGGCCGGACCAGGCGACGAGCCGTCTCGATCTGCTGCACGACCGGAGCCACCGCGGCCCCGGTGCCGCCGATCAGATCGAGCAGGTCTCCGGTGACCCCGGTACGCGCCGCCTGCCAGCAGGCGGCGACCAGTGCTTCCTGCTCCACCCGTGGCGGGAGGACTCCGTCCTGGACCGCGGCACGGGCACGGCGGACCACGGCCCGGACCAGAAGCGCGTAGGCCACCGTGTCCGTCACGGTCGGCAGTACGTCCGCGACCCGGACCTCGACGGTCGGCACATGGCGCGACGGGCGGGCGTACCAGTAGACCATCGCCGGGTCCAGCGCCGCGCCGCTGGCCACGAGGGTCTGCACCACCTCCTCGTAGTGTTCGGCGGAGCGCAGCAGGGGAGGCGGCCCCGCCGTGGGCCATCTGCGCCACAGCACGGTGCGCCAGCTCGCGTATCCGGTGTCGGTGCCGTTCCAGAAGGGCGAGTTGGCGGTCATCGCGAGCAGCAGCGGCAGCCAGGGACGCAGGTGGTTCACGACGGCGACGGCCGTGCCCAGGTCCGGAACCCCTACATGCACATGACAGGAACACACTCCCTGGTCCCGTACCAGCGGTCCGAACCGCTGCCGGATGCGTCGGTAGCGTGGCTGTTCGCGCAGGGGCGGGACGTCCGGCGGATCGTCCTCGGCCGCCGGGCCCGTGCGCCCGATCGGCGACGTGCCCGAGGCGAGCAGCAGACAGTCCCGCTCCCCTGCCGCCCGTGCGGCGCTTTCGCGCAACCGCACCAGTTCCGTGCGGAGCTGGGAGGCGGTGGTGCACACACCGCTGACCGTCTCCACCATCGCCTGAGATATCTCCGGCACCAGCTGTTCGGCCCTCAGCCGCCTCCGCCCGGCCGCCAGTACCTCGCTGCCACGGCCCACGGGCCGGTACGCCTTCCGGTCGAGGAGCAGGAACTCCTCCTCGACGCCGAGTGTGACCGACTCGCGTAAATCCCCTGGTCCCGAGCTGTCCACCCAGCCTCCTCGTCGTCGGCACATGGTGCGGTCGGCACCAGGTGGTATGCATTGGTGACTCAGTGCTACCCGCGACGGGGACGCCTCACGACTGTTTGTTCGAGGTGGCTCAGGCGGGCCGGCGGGAACCGGTCGCCGACCGGTGGGGACGGCCGGACGTGCCGGGCCCTCAGGCACTGGTCGCCACCCGGTCCCAGAGCCAGTAGAGGCTGACGATCACGATGGGTGCCGTCAGCGCCGGCAGCGCCCAGCGGTGGACCGGTGACCGGCGCAGCAGCACCAGCAGCGGGAACACCACCGCGACGATGCCCAACTGCACCGCCTCGATGCCGACGTTGAAGCTGAGCAGTGACAGCAGCAGCTCCCAGGACCAGCTCTCGTCGATGCCGAGCGACCCCGCGAAGCCCAGACCGTGGACGAGTCCGCATACGAAGACGGTGGGCAGTCGCCAGCGTGCGTTGTCCGTACGGTCACGCCGCACGAAGCCCGCGACGGCGACGACGGCGATGGACGCGGCGATCACCGGTTCCACCACCGCCGCGGGCACGTCGACGACTCCGCACGCGGCCAGCAGGAACGTGATGCTGTGCGCGGCGGTGAACGCGGTCGCGGTCAGCGTGATGTCGCGCAGGCTGCGGGCGCCGATGAGCAGCGAGAGCAGGAAGAGGACGTGATCCAGGCCGAACAGCAGGTGTTCGGTGCCGAGCAGGAAGAACTCCCAGATCTGGTGGGACTCCTGACCGCCTGACACGGCGGCGGTGACGGAGGGGTCGGAGACGGTCAGGACCTGCGAGCCGCGTGCTCCGTCGAGGTCGTAGTGGACGATGGTCCGCGTGCTGTGCACGAAGCTCTCGGCGTCGGGGAACAGCGCGCTGGAGACGGTGACCGGGCCGGTGGCGCCGGCCGGGCAGGCGAAGGCGAGGGTGAGCACGGCGTACGGCCGTTCGCCGCGGGGGCGGATGTCCGCGTCGCCCTCGGTGCGGGCGGTGCAGGCCGTGTCGTCGCGGGTGACGGCGAAGCGCCCGGTGACGTACTCGGACACCGCGTCCGCGTTCCGTGCGAGCTGGCGCAGTTGCTCGGTGCGGCCCTTGGCGTCGTACGCCTCGCCGTACAGCCAGGCCGACTTCATCAGCAGGTCGTACTCCAGGTCGAGGGTGGCGAACGGGCGGGCCGCGGTGCCGGTGACCTCTGCGTAGGCGGTGGAGGTGGCGTCGTGCGCGGCGACGGGGGCCGCCTGCGCCAGGCCGGCGCCGCACAGCGCGGCCAGCGCGGCGAGAACCGTGAGCAGGGCACGGCAGGGCCGGCCCGGACGGGTCCCGGGAGCGTGGGTGGGGGCAGGAGGTGTCGGAGGCATGGCGGGCTCGGTTCTCGTGACTGGTGATCGCGACAGTGACGGTGGTCGTGATCCGGGCGGGACGGACGGCGCGGGCCCGCCGCCCCGGACCGCTCGGGTCCGGGGCGGCGGGCGGCGACCGCCGGGGGCCTGCGGTGATCAGCCGGCCGGTGCGCGTTCCTCGGCCGGGCCGAACCACTCGTAATAGGGCGTGTCCGCGTTCCACTTGCCCGGGTGGCCCTGGGCGTCCTTGGTCACGAAGACGCTCGGCTCGGAGGCGGTGAGACCGCCGCCGGTGGAGCGGGCCGTGACGAACCACGCGTGGGTGGAGCCGGGCTTGAGGTCGTGCCACGTCACCGAGGCGACCTCACCGGACCTGACCTTCGTCCGGCCCACGGTGCCGACCGGGTTGTACAGCGCGACGGATTCGGTCGCGAAGGTCGTCCTGCGGCTGTTGAGGTCGATCGGGAGCACCATGTTGTCCTCGGTGCCGTCGTACCGGTGGTCGGTGTCGTACTCGGTGGCCCCGAACTCGTCGAGCAGCGGTGAGTAGGTGTCGACGGTCAGCTCGGACCGGGCCACGTCGAACTGAAGCATCCGGAAGAAGCTCGCGCCGAACTGCACCTGGTCGTCGGGCTTGTAACCGCCGATCTCGGTCAGCCCGAGCCGGTCCGCGGACACCGTGTAGAACTGGTAGTCCGCGAGGAGTTCCACCACGTCGTGGCTGATCTCGCCGACCTTCGGCTTCACGTTGGTGCCCACGCCGTGCTCGTGGCCGGCGAGGATCAGGAACACGTTCGGGTTGTCCTGGACCACTGTCTTGTACAGCATCGAACCGTCGGGCGCGGAGAACGGGGCTCCGCGGCCGTCGGGGTCGGAGCTGGGCGCCAGGTAGTCGTGCGAGAGCAGGACGCCGTTGCGTTCGGGGAAGCGCTTGAAGATCGAGTCGGCCCATTCGGCCTCCTCGCGCGTCACGCCGTACGACAGACCGACCACGACGAAGTCCTGGCCGCCGGCCGAGAACAGGTCGTAGTGGTTCTGGTTGTCGCCCGGCCGCCAGGGGCCGCCGTAGCTCGCGTGCTCCCAGCCCTGGGACAGCGCCTGGTAGCGGTCGGGGCCGTAGTACCGGTTGTAGATGGCGTCCGGACCGTTCTCGGTGCCCGACTGGTTGTCGTGGTTGCCCGCGATCACACCGTTCGGGACGCCCGCGTCGTCCAGGATCTTCTGCTGCTTCGAGGACACCTCCAGCTCTCCGGCGACCTGCTTCCGGGTGGCCTCGTCGGCGGGCTTGCGGATGTTGTTCTCGATGATGTCGCCGGTGTGGGCGACGTAGGCGATCTTCCGCTCGTCCTTGTTGTCGACGATCCAGCGGGAGACGTCCCCGTACGCCTTCTCCCAGACCGCGCGCTCCTCGGGCGTCTCCTGCTCGACCGCGCCCTCGGAGAGGTACTGCGTGTCGGTGTAGTGGACGATCGAGAAGTCGTACGAGTCGGGGTCGGCGAACGCGTCCGGGTCACCGGCGTCGATGTCGTCGGCGAACGGGTCCTCGCCCGTCACCATGACGTGGACCTGCTGGCGGTCGACGTAGGCGCGGTCCAGTACGGCGGTGAGCACCGTGTTGCCTTCCGGCGCGCCCCGGGCGCTGTTGACGACGTCCCACCGGTCGGAGTTGTTGTTCCACACCCGCAGCGAGGCGAGGCGCTCGGGGTCGATGACGCCTTCCCAGCGCAGCACCGGCTGGTCGACGTGGCCCTTCACCTGGACGTCGAACCGCTGGAAGCTGACGTCGTCGGAGGAGGGCGCGGCAAGGGTGCGGCCGTCGGCGGGCGCGAGCCCGGCGGCCTTGATCTTCTTCTCGCCCTTGACCTTCAGGGTGGTCGGGACGGCGGTGGCCGTGCCCTGGTAGACCTGGCCCGGGGTGAGGATCTCGGCCTCGGAGAACGTGGCGGTCACCTCGCCCCCGTCCGGCTCGGCCACCTTCGCGGACAGCTCGACGTCCCGGCCGGCGTCGGTCGTGCCGGACGCGGGGGTCAGCTGTGCGGGGGTGTCCGGGATGCCGGCGGAGGTGAACTTCACCTCGCGGGTGCCGGTGTTGCCCAGGGCGTCGGTGGCGGTCACCGCCAGGGTGTGCGCTCCGGCGGACAGGCCGCGCCCGATCTCGGCACCGGCCTTGACCGCCTTGCCGTCGAGCTCGATGTCCGGGCCGTTCACCACGCCGGAGGCGTCCTTCATCTGCACGCCGAGCACGACCGACGCGGTGATCCGCCGACCGGCCGCGGGAGTGCTGCCCACGACCTCGGGCGCCGAGTTGTCGGTGACCAGGACGCGGGTGGCGGTCCTGCCGGACTTCGAGGTGGCGGCCAGCGTGTGCTGCCCGTCCTTGATCTTCGCGGTGTCGAGGTCGGCGCGGACGCCCTGGGCCGGGCCGTCCACGTAGAACTCCAGGTCGACCTCGGTCAGCGGGTTGACGTTGTCACCGCAGTTGCCGTCGCCGAAGCTGTAGGAGCCCTTGACCATCCGGCCCTCGGCGGTGCCGCCGAGGGGCGTCAGCGTGATGCCGGAGAGCGCGAAGTCGTCCCGGTTGGCGCCGCAGGAGGTGGCGTAGGTGCCGGTGACGACATCGACGGTGTTCCAGCCGGGCACCAGCCACTCGTCGGGGAAGGTGAGGTCGACGTGCCGGCTGACGTAGTCGGCGTCCAGCACGAGCTTCTGACCGTTGACCAGGACGTAGTTCTGGTAGCGGGCCTCGATGGAGTTGCTGCCCACGGTGAAGCCGAGGGTGGCGTTGCCGGTGCCGAGCGTGTCGGTGACGGCGACGGCCGGGGCGTCGATCGTGTAGTGGAGGTCGGCCTCGGGCAGGCGGTCGGTGGCGCTGCCGCAACTGCCGTCGCCCATCGCGTAGGAGGGCGCGACGTCCTTGCCGGTGACGGTGGCGCCGTCCAGGGCCAGGCGCAGGTCGGAGATGTCGAAGTCGTCGCGGTTGTTGCCGCAGCTCTCCTTGTACGGGCCGGTGACCACCTTGATGGTGTTGTCGCCTGGCACCAGGTACCGGGCCGGTATCGCGATGTCCACCCGCTGACTGACCCAGGTGCCGCCCAGGTCGATCCGCTTGCCGTTGACCAGCAGGTGGTTGTCGTACTTGTCGTCGAGCGAGTTGGCGCCGACGTCGAAGGAGAACGTGGCCGCGCCGTTGCCCAGTCGGGGTGAGGTGACCGGCTTGCCGCCGTCCACGGTCAGCGTGGAGACCGCGCCGTCGGCGCCCGCCGGGAAGTTGGCGAACACCGACTGCCCGCCCTTGACCAGCGTGCCGTCCTTGGGCAGGAGCCGGGGGGCGCCCGCCGGGGCGTTGTTGACGGTGATCTTGTTGGTCACCGTCTTGCGCGACGTGGTGGTCGCGGTGATGGTGTGTTCGCCGCCCGCGAGCTTCGTGGTGTCCAGGTCGCTCCGCAGGCCGGTGGTGCCCTGCGGGTCGCCGAGGACGAAGAAGCTGAGGGCCGCCTCCTTCAGCAGCGTGCTGTTGGAGCCGCAGTTGCCGTCGCCGAAGGAGTACGTGTACTCGTTCTCCTCGCCGTCCGCGACCTCGCCGAGCAGGGTCAGCTGGATGTCCGACAGCACGAAGTCGTCGTGGTTGGTGCCGCATGAGGACTCGACGGTGCCGGCGAAGAACTGGATCGTGTTCTCGCCCTTGACCAGGTGCTCGTCGGGGATCTCGATGGTGCCGCGTTCGTTGACGAGGTCACCGATGTCCGCCCGGTACGCGCCGTTGACGAGTACGTAGTTGTGGTAGCGGGCCTCCGTCGAGTTCGAGCCGACGTCGAAGCTCAGCCGGGACACACCGAGCGTCTTCTCGGCGGCGATCGCCTGTCCGTCGACCGCGAGCTTCGTCACGGAGTCGCCGGCCAGGGTCGGTACGGCCGTGACCTTCTGGGTGCCCTCCACGTACGTCCCGTCGCCGGGGGTGAGGGTGGGCAGGGCCGTCGCGCTCGGACTCGACGAGTTCTTCTTCTCCGAGGTGCGTTCGTCCCTGTCGGTGTCGGCGTACGCCACCGTCAGGTTTCCGCCCAGCAGGACGAGCGCGGTCAGGGCGGTGCCTGCGAGCCGCTGCCCGCCGGCCCCCCTGTTCCGCCGTCTTCGCCGCTGTGTTGGCCGCATCTGCCGCCGTCCTTCCTCATCGATCGTCAAAAGAAGGGCAAACCGCGAACCAAATCGGGCATGCCCATGGCGGATCTTGGGCAGCTCAGGTGAACTCCAGCGAGTCATCTGTGAACAATCAGCCGAATGAACTTCCGGCAGGGGGCACCGCACCGCGCCGGACGGTATAAGGACCTGACGGTCCGGCACGGCGGGACCGTCGGCCGCGGATTCCCCTAAGGGGTCGGCCCCGACAACTCGGCGGGCTCGCCCGGCGATTCGCTCAGGGCCGTGCCGGGGTCCTCCCCCTCCTTGCAGATGATCCGTGCGACGGCGCGGGACCCGAGGATGGCGTCACCGCCCGAACGTCGATCTTCGCAAGGAGCCCCCATGCGAGCGCACAGCCGCAGAGCCGTCCTCACCGCTTCCCTCGCCGTGGCGGCGGGCACACTGACGCGCCCGGCCTTCGCCGCGCCCGGTGCCACCGCGCACACCTCCGCGGCGCCCGACGCGAAGGCGCTGAGCGCCGCTCTCGCCGGGCTGCCCGGAACCGACGCGACCGCCGCCCTGGTCCGGGTCGGCGGCACCGGCGGCAGTTGGCGGGGCAGCGCGGGCGTCCACGATCTGGCGAGCGGACGGGCGGCCGACCCCGACGCCCTGTTCCGGGCCGGTTCGACGACGAAGGTGGTGACGGCGGCGGCCGTGCTGCGGCTCGCGGCCCAGGGCGCCCTCGACCTGGACGTACCGGTCCAGCACTACCTCCCCGCCCTGCTCGGCCCGGCGTTCGAACCCGTCTCCGTACGCCGGTTGCTGAACCACACCAGCGGCATCAGGGCGGGTGACGGCTGGGGCGAGGACTTCGAGGACCAGTACGCGCACCGCTTCGAGACGTTGTCCCCGGCCCGGGTGGTGGCGTCGGCGGTGGCGAAGGGTCCGGAGTCCGCCCCGGGTGAGCGACAGCAGTACCTGAACATCAACTACACCGTCCTCGGGATGCTGATCGAGGAGGTGACGGGGCGCTCGTACGCCTCCGAGGCGGCCCGGCTGGTGCTGCGCCCCGCCGGGATGACGCACACGTACTTCCCGGGCACCGACCCGCGCGTCCGCGGCCCGCACAACCACGGCTACCAACTGGTGCGGAACGCCGACGGGACCACCCGGTTCGTGGACGTCACGGACTGGAACCAGTCGGACCGCTTCGCGGCGGGCGACATGATCTCGACGGCGGCGGACCTGGAGCGGCTGATCACGGCGCTGTTCCGGGGCCGGATCGTCCCACGGCCGCAACTGGGGGAGATGTTCACGCTTCCGCGGGGGATCGCCGACGCCTCCTACAGCGCCGGACTCCAGCGGTTCGAGTACGGGCACACGGCCTACTGGATCAAGTCCGGTGCCCGCTACGGCTACAGCACGGCGCTCGCCGCCACCCGCGACCTGCGTCGCACACTGGTGTACTCCGTCAACTCCACCGATGCCAAGGGCACGTCGATGAACCCCGTCGCCGAGCGCATCGCCATGGCGGCGCTCAAGCCGTAGCGAGCCGGGGCGGGGCCGCGCGCCGACGGGCGTACGGCGTGCGGGTGTGCGGATGTGCGGGCGTAGGGATGTGCTGATGTGCGGGCGTGCGGATGTGCGGGCCAAGGGCAGGGCGGTCACTGGCAAAGCAGGGGGAAAGGAATCGCTCCACGGCCCGTCGCCCGCCGTGTGATGGCCGGGTGGCAACGCGGTGTTCACGCGGTCGCCGTCGAGGGCCGCCAGTGTGCGGTGCCAGTCAGCTCACCTGCACGTCAGAGAGGCCACCATGACCGCACAGGCAGACACGTCGGACGGAGCGCCGCAGTCCTCCGAAAGGCTCAGCCGCCGCCACGCCCTGGGCCTGCTGGGTACCGCGGGGGCCGGCGCCGCCGTAACCCCGTTGCTGGGCGCGGGCCCGGCCGAGGCCGCCGTCCCGCTCGGCGCGCCGGCTCTCCACCTCACCGCGGACGCGTCCGGCGCGCCCCCGGTCCAGGGCCTGCACCTGACCTTCGGCGCGGACCCGTGCACCCAGATGACCGTGTCGTGGATCACCGACACGCCGGTGACCAGGCCGGAGGTGCACTACGGCACGCTGAAGCACGGTTTCGGGTCCAGCGTGGCGGCCCGCACGGTGAGTTACCTGGACGGCACGTCCAACCGTACGGTGCACGTCCACCACGCCACGCTGAACCGGCTCACCCCGGGCACCGACTACGTCTACCTCGCCACGCACGAGGGGACGACGCCCGACAGCGGTACGTTCCGCACGACCCCGCGCGGACGGACGCCGTTCACCTTCACCAGCTTCGGCGACCAGTCCGCTCCGCAGGTGACGTGGGCGGCGGACGGCACCGTGGCGCTCGACGCGAACTCGACACCCGCCACGAAGGACATCGTGACCGGCATCGAGCAGGTCGCCCCGCTGTTCCATCTCCTCAACGGCGACCTGTGCTACGCCAACCTCGACGTCGACCGGGTCCGCACCTGGAACAACTTCTTCACCAACAACACCCGTTCCGCGCGGTTCCGCCCCTGGATGCCGGCCGCGGGCAACCACGAGATCGAGAAGGCGAACGGCCCGCTCGGCCTCGGCGCCTACCAGGCGTACTTCTCTCTCCCCTCCACCGAGACCGACCCGGAACTCGCGGGCCTGTGGTATGCGTTCACGGCCGGTTCGGTGCGGGTGATCGTGCTCCAGAACGACGACAACTGCCTCCAGGACGGCGGCGACGTCTACATCAGCGGGTACTCCGGCGGACGCCAGCTCGCCTTCCTGGAGAAGGAGCTGAAGGCGGCGCGCTCCTCCCGGGACATCGACTGGGTGGTCGTCGCCATGCACCAGGTCATGATCAGCTCCTCGGACGCGAACGGTGCCGACCTGGGCCTGCGCCAGAAGTACGGTCCCCTGTTCGACCGATACGGCGTGGACCTGGTGCTGTGCGGTCACGAGCACAACTACGAACGGTCGCTGGCCGTCCGCGGTGTCGTCGCGGGCAGCGAGACCCTGACGCCCCGTCCGGCCTCCCAGGCCACCGACTCCATCGACACCGGGCTCGGCACCGTGCACATGGTGCTCGGCGGTGGCGGTGTCTCGGGAACCACCAACGAGAAGTTCTTCACCGACGGCACCGCGAAGGTGATCACCGCGGTGTCCGCGACGGCGGGCACGAACGGCAAGCGCACCTCCACCTACGTCAAGGAGCAGGCGGTCTGGGTGGGCGTCCGCGACGTCGAACACCCCTACGGCTTCGCGGCCTTCACCGTCGATCCGGGCCGGCACGCCGGTGACACCACCCGGATGCACGTGACGTACTACAACGTGAACAAGCCGCACGGCGAGCTGTCGGTGTTCGAGACCTTCACCCTGCACCGCAAGCGCTCCGACGGCCACGCCGGCTGACCCTGCGCGGGTCTGCCGCCGACGCCGACGCATACGGGCCGGGCGGCTGCCGCGGCCGTCCGGCCCGTGACCCACCGCATTTCCGCCGCCGCGCAGCGGCCTCGCGGCGATGCCGGCACGGGGCGGGGCGGTTCACCGACCGGCGAGATCCTCCCCTTGCCCGCTCCCGCTTCTGGTTGGCTGGGCGGCATGACATCTTCTGTGTTCGAGACCGCCCCGCCCGATCCGGCCGGGTATCTCAACCGGGTCGCCGGGTCCGAGCTGGGCCGCTCCTACAAACGACGCATGCTCGACGAACTGGCCCCGCGCCCCGGGCAGACGGTCCTCGACCTCGGCTGCGGCAGCGGTGCCGATCTCGAAGCGCTCGCGGCAGCGGTCACCGCGTCGGGCACGGTCATCGGCATCGACCACGACCAGCACATGGTGGACACGGCCCGAGCGCGCGCGGCCGGTCCGGCCACGGTGGACGTCCGGCTCGGCGACCTCCACGATCTGCCGTTGCCCGACGACGCGGCCGACCGGGCGCGCACCGATCGCGTACTGCAACATGTCGCCGATCCCCGTACGGTGCTCGGCGAGATCCGCCGGGTCCTGCGGCCGGGCGGACGGCTGGTCATGGGCGAGCCCGACTGGGAGACGCTGGCCGTCGACCATCCGGACGGCGACCTGACCCGTGCCTACACCCGCCATGTGGCCGAGCGGGTGATCCGCAACGCGGGAATCGGCCGACAGCTCCCCAGGCTGGCGGCCGAGTCCGGTTTCCATGTGCCCGAGGTCGTCCCCGTCACGCCGGTCTTCCGGGACGTCCGGGCCGCCGACCAGATCCTCGGCCTGGAGCGCTGCACACGGCGGGCCGTCGCCGCCGGCTACTTCACTGCCGAGGCGGCACGGACCTGGCTGACGCACCTCACGCAGGGCCCCTTCCTGGCGACGGTGACGTTCTACGTCGTCGTCGCCGAGGCGTGAGGAGGCACGGGCTCCGGTCGTGACCCGGCGCCCCGCGCCGGGCCGGCGCCTACTTCCCGGTGCCCACGGGGTCGACGGTGATGGCGGAGCCGGAGCCGTCGGTCACCGGGACGTTGATGCTGACGGGCAGGGTGAAGGAGTGGGTCTCGTCGGGCGGGGTGACGACAAGGCTGGTGAAGGTCGCGCCGGTGCCGCCCGAGTCGTTCGGCGGGTAGTGCAGGGTGAACCGGGTCTCCTCGCCGGGCTGCACGCTGACCTGCGGCGCGGAGAGCTTGCTCCGGTCGGCGCTGACGGTGCCGTCCTTGCCCTTGAGGTCGGCGCCGGGGAAACCGTGGAGGGTGCAGGCGGCGGAGCCGGTGTTCTTGAGGTTGACGATGAGGGTGCCTTCCGCCATGCCGCCGGAGGTGCTGAAGCCGAGCCGCGAGGTCTGGCAGGCGCCGGGGGCGCCGCCCGCGACCTGTCCGCCGTTGACGGCCTCGTGACCCGTGGACGCGCTGGGGGAGCCCTGCGTACCGGAGTTCCGGGAAGCGGAGTCCCCCGCGGAGGGGGAATCGCCCGCACCGGAAGACCCGCTGTCGTCGCCCTGGCAGGCGGTGACCGACAGGCCCGCGGCGACGGCGATGGCGAGGAGGGAGAGCTTCTGGGCGCGCATGGTTGCCTTTCAGGGCGTTCCCGCTCGCTTTGCAGGAGCGAGCGGCGGTGACGGCTTGCTGATCAACTAGACCACCCGGACGTTTGAAGGGTTCCGATCAACATCGCATCGACATCGCATCGGCATCGCTCCCCTACATTCCGGCCACACCGGGCTTCGCGGGGCCGGGCAACGCCCTGCGGAGCCGGGGCCGCCGGGGCCGGAGCGCGGGGCCACCGCCCGCGCGACGGCAGCGGCCCCGAACCGGCACTCGGACCGGGCGGCCGGGTGGTCCGAGCCGCCCGGCCGTCTAGCCGAACTGTCCGACCTGGTAGTCCCCGGCGGGCTGCCGGACGATGACATTCAGCCGGTTGAAGGAGTTGATCAGAGCGATCAGGGAGACCAGGGCGGTGAGTTGCTCCTCGTCGTAGTGCTTGGCGGCGTTCGCCCAGACCTCGTCCGTGACGCCCGCCGAGTCGGCGATACGGGTGCCCTGTTCGGTCAGCTCCAGTGCGGCACGTTCGGCATCGGTGAAGACCGTGGCCTCCCGCCAGGCCGCGACCATGCTGAGCCGCACCGCGGTCTCACCGGCCGCGGCCGCCTCCTTGGTGTGCATGTCGAGGCAGAAACCGCATCCGTTGATCTGACTCGCGCGGATCTTCACCAGTTCCTGCGTCGCCAAGGGCAGCGACGTCTCCCCCAGCGCCTTGCCCGCAGCGGTGAAGTGCTTCAGGATCTTGGCCACGGTCGGGTCGGCCAGGACGTTCAAACGGGCTTCCATCGTGTGCTCCTCTGTCGTTGTCGACGGCTGCACACAGAGGACGGAAGGAACCGGCCCGATGTGACATGGGCCGATGTGATCTGGGTCTCCGACGGCACCTGCCCATACCCGGATCGTGCCCGTACGGCACCCGAATCCCCGGACCGCCACTTTGCGTTCAATGTGTCGTTGATGTGGCTGCATAGTTTCAGCCACCATGAACTCAGCTGACCAGCACACTGACGGGCTCACCCGGCGCGGTCTCATCGTCGGCGCCGTCGCCGCCTCGCTCGTCGCCTCCGGTGGTGTCGCGACCGCGAGCCCCGCCCGGCAGAGCGGAGCGAGACCGGCCGGGAGCGGCGGTACCGCTCCCGGCGATCCGGCCCGTGGCGATCTCGACTTCTCCGTCCCGCAGTACCGGACGACCGTGCCCGGAGAGTCGGTCGAGGTGGACCGCGTGGACCGTCCCGTGGCCCCGGGTATCGTCCTGACCACCTTCAACACCTTCGGCCGCAGCGGCTGGACCCGGGTGCACGTGCTCAACGCCGACCTGGGCGACCGGTCGGTCGGCGTCGACCTGGTCGCGGCCGACGTGAGCGACACCCGCCCGGTCTCGGCCGCCGCCGACGCGCAGCACTCGGTCGCCGCCGTCAACGGTGACTTCTTCGACATCACCGAGACCAACGCCTCCATCGGCCCGGAGGTCCAGAGCGGCCGGTTGCGCAAGGGAACGAACCAGCACTCCACCGTCGCGATGATCGGCGCCGACCGGGTGGCGCGGCTCGCCGACTTCATGATCTCCGGCACAGTCACCGTGGCCGGCACGAAGCGGACGCTGGCCGCGCTCAACTCCGCGGGCGTGCCCGCCGACGGCATCGCCGTGTTCACCCCGCAGTGGGGACCGGGCAGGCGCACGCTCATCTCGGGGTCGGGTCCCTACACCGAACTCGTCGTCGCGGACGGCAGGATCACCTCGGTGGGCAGCGCGCTGACCGACACGGCCGTACCGGACAACGGTCTGGTCGTCCTCGGCCGCGGCGCCGCCGCCGCCGCCCAACTCGCCGGCGCCCGCCAGGGCGACCCCGTCACCGTGGCGTTCGAGCCGAAGACCGACAGCCCGTCGGCGCCGCAGATGGCGCTCGGCAGCAACGCGGTGCTCGTCCGCGGCGGCACGGCGATCACCTTCCCTCCCAATGACGGCAACGACGCGCTCAAGCCGCGCACGGTCATCGGCTGGCTGGACGGCGGACGCCGCCTGCTGCTCGTCGCGATCGACGGCTCGGCCGAGTTCTCCGCCGGGCTCAGCTTCAACGACACGGCCAAGCTCCTGGTGCGGCTCGGCGCCACCGAGGCGTTCATGCTCGACGGCGGCGGGTCCACCGAGATGGTCGCCCGGCGTGCGGGCGACAGCGCGGTGAGCGTCGTCAACACCCCCTCGGACGGCGCCGAACGGCCGGTGCCCAACGGCGTCGGCCTGTTCGGCCCGAAGGGCTCCGGCATCCTGCGCGGACTCGACGTACGGCCGGTGGCCGACCGGGTGGTGCCCGGACTGACCCTGAACGTCGCCGTCAACGGCTACGACGAGACGTGGTCACCCGTGCCGATCGACCGGCACCCGGTCACCTGGACGGCCCGGCCGGGCTCGCTGGGCCGGGCGAACGACGGGGTCTTCCGGGCGAACAAGCCGGGCACCGGCACTCTGCGCGCCCAGTCCGGCCGCGCCCGCGGCGAGAGCGAACTGCGCGTCGTCGGCGAGCTTCACCGGCTGGCCTTCGCCCAGCGGGCGGTCACGATCGAGCCCGGCGCGACGACGGCCGTCGATCTCGTCGGCCACGACGCCGACGGCTTCGACGCCCCGGTGTCGGCCCACGACGTGACGCTCGACTACGACAAGTCCGTGATCAGTGTGACCGCCCGCGCCGACGGGCGTCTCGGCGTCACCGCGGCCGCGGACGCGGACACCAAGGCCGCGATCGTCACGGCCACCGTGGGACCGGTCGCGGCGAAGCTCGCGGTGACCGTGGGTCTGAGCGCTTCGTCGCTGGCCGAGTTCGAGCCGGGCGAGACCTGGACCGCGGTCTCCGCCCAGGGCACCGCGTCGGTCGACATCGTGCCGGCGACCGACCGGCCCGGCGCCGCCGCGGACAACCACGCCGTGCGCCTCACCTACGACTTCACCGGCAAACCCAGCACCTCCGCGGCCTATGTGGTGGCGTCCGCGCCGATCACCCTGCCCGCCGGGACCAAGAAGCTGTCGCTGTGGGTCAACGGCGACGGCCGGGGTCACTGGCTGCGCGCCATGCTGCGCTCGCAGGGCACCACGAATGTGCCGTTCACCTTCACCACCGCCGTGGACTGGACGGGCTGGCGCCAGGTCGTCGGCGACCTCCCCACCGGCTTCTCGGATCCCATCACCTTGCTGCGCCTCTACATCGCCGAGACGTCGCAGACCAACAAGAACGCCGGGCAGTTGGCGTTCGACGCGCTCACCGCCCAGGTCGGCCAGCAGCCCGACACCACCGAGGCACCGCAGCCGGACCCGTACGTGATCGAGCAGGGCGGCGTCCCGCACGGCCGGTGGACGTTCGCGGTCCTGTCCGATCTGCATGTCAGCGCCGCGGCGGGGACGGACTCCTTCTCGGCGCGGCAGGCGGCCCTCGCGCTGGACCAGGCCGTCGCCGACAAGCCCGACTTCATCCTCATCAACGGTGACTTCGTGGACAACAACGGCGCCGCGGACTTCGACCTCGCCAACAAGCTGCTGAGCGAGCACGTGCCGAGCGGGCTGCCGGTCCACTGGACTCCGGGCAACCACGAGGCCGGGCTGTCGGCCACCGGGGGGCTCGACGCCTTCCTGGCCGCGACGGGCCGGCCGAACAAGCAGGTCTTCGACCACAAGGGCACCCGGTTCATCCTGCTGGACTCGCACACCGGCGACATGCGCACGTCCGACTGGGACCAGGTGCCGTTGCTGCAGTCCGAGTTGGCGAAGGCGGCGAAGGACCGGTCGGTCACGGGCGTGGTCGTCTCCTTCCACCACCCGCTGCACGACCCGTCCGGTGCCGAGGCGTCGCAGCTGTCCGACCAGTTGCAGGCCGGCCTCATCAAGCGCTGGCTCGCGGATTTCCGGGAGACCTCGGGGAAGCCCATCGCCCTGTTCACCGGTCACGCCCACACCGCGTCGGTCACCCGCGCCGACGGCGTGCTCGAAGTCACCACTCCGGCCGTGGGCAAGACCCCCTACAGCTCGCCCGACCAGGGCGGGTTCTTCGGCTGGATGAACGTCGGTGTCGATCCGCACCCCGCCCGGATCAGGGCCGGACAGCCCAGCCCGGAGACCCGGGACTGGCTCCAGGCCGAGAGCCGGCCGCTGATCGACGGGATCACGCTGTCGGCGCCCGGCCAGATCCCGGTGGGTTCCCGGGCGGCAGTCTCCGCGACCGCCACCACCAGCGAGTTCGGCCTCACCTTCCCGTTGCGCTTCCCGGCCAGCGTCGTCTGGGGCGGGGACCCGGGGCTCGTGGTGGCCCGGTCCGCGTCCGAGGTCCGCACGGCCACACGCGGCCCGAAGACCCGTGCCGTGCTCGATCTGACGTCCGGCGCACTGATCGCCGTACGCCCCGGGACGGTCACCGTGACGGTGACGTCGGGCGGTCTGACCGGCACCGCGACCGTCGACCTCGTCTCGTAGCGGGGCGGGTTCCCGCCGCTCACGACCGACCCGTCGGCCGGCCCGTGAGCGGCACGGCGAACCCGGCCCGCGCCGGTGGACGCGTACGCCGGGCAGAGCACCGGAGTTCCGGCGTCTCCCGGCGTGGCCGCTACAGGGTGCGCCCCATCCGGTCCGCGACCAGTTTCACGAAGCGGGCGGGCTCCTTGGGGCGTCCGCCCTCGGCGAGCACCGCCAGCCCGTGCAGCAGTTCCGCCGTGTCCGTCAGCTCCGCACGGTCCGCGCTCTCCTCGTACGCCTGGTGGAGGCCCCGCACCAGCGGATGGCCGGGGTTGAGTTCCAGGATGCGCTTGCTCGTGGGCACCTCCTGCCCCATGGCGCGGTACATGTCCTCCAACGCGGGTGTGAGGTCGTCGGTGTCGGAGACGACGCAGGCCGGGGAGACGGTGAGGCGCGACGAGAGGCGTACGTCCTTGACGTCCTCGGCCAGTTGCTCCTTCATCCAGCCGAGCAGGCCGGCGTACTCCTCGCTCCGCTTCTCCTTCTCCTCGTCCACCCCCTCGTCGGCGTCGGTCCCGAGGTCGATCTCGCCCTTGGCGACCGACCGCAGCCGCTTGCCCTGGAACTCGCCGACGGCGTCCACCCAGACCTCGTCGACCGGGTCGGTGAGCAGCAGCACCTCGACGCCCTTGGCGCGGAACGCCTCCATGTGCGGGGAGTTCTCGATGTTCTGCCGGGACTCGCCGGTGATGAAGTAGATGTCGTCCTGACCGTCCTTCATCCGCTCCACGTACTCCTGGAGCGTGGTGGGCTCCTCCTCGCCGTGGGTACCGGCGAAGGACGCCACGGCCAGGATGGCGTCGCGGTTGTCGGAGTCGGTGATCAGCCCTTCCTTGAGGACCGCTCCGAACTCCCGCCAGAAGCCGGCGTAGCGCTCCGCGTCGGCCGCCCTCATGTCCTTGATCGCGGACAGCACCTTCTTCGTCAGCCGCCGCTGGATCAACTGGATGTGCCGGTCCTGCTGGAGGATCTCGCGGGAGACGTTGAGCGAGAGGTCCTGCGCGTCGACCACGCCCTTGACGAACCGCAGGTACGACGGCAGCAGCGCCTCGCAGTCGTCCATGATCAGGACGCGCTTGACATAGAGCTGAAGGCCGCGCTGGTGGTTCTGGGTGAACAGGTCGTGCGGGGCGTGCTCCGGCAGGAACAGCAGTGCCTGGTACTCGAAGGTGCCCTCGGCCTGGAGCCGGACGGTCTCCAACGGGGCGCGCCAGTCGTGGCTGATGTGCTTGTACAGCTCGTGGTACTCGTCGTCGGAGACCTCGTCGCGCGAGCGGGCCCACAGGGCCTTCATCGAGTTCAGGGTCTCCGGTTCGGCCGTGGCCTCGTCGCCCTCGCCCTTCTCCGGGGCCATCCGGATGGGCCAGGTGATGAAGTCCGAGTACCGCTTCACGATCTCCCTGATCTTCCAGGGGGCGGTGTAGTCGTGGAGTTGGTTCTCGGGGTCGGCGGGCTTGAGGTGGAGGGTGACGGCGGTGCCCTGCGGGGCCTCGTCGACGGCCTCCAGGGTGTAGGTGCCCTCGCCGTGGGAGCTCCACCGGGTGCCCTGGGTCTCGCCGGCCCGGCGGGTCACCAGGGTCATCTCGTCGGCCGCCATGAAGCCGGAGTAGAAACCGACGCCGAACTGGCCGATGAGCCCTTCGGCGCCGCCGGTGTCCTTGGCCTCCCGCAGTTCCCGGAGGAACTCGGCGGTCCCCGAGTTGGCGATGGTGCCGATGAGCCGCCCGACCTCGTCGTACGACATGCCGATGCCGTTGTCGCGCACGGTGAGCGTGCGGGCTTCCTTGTCGGCCTCGATCTCGATGTGCAGATCGGAGGTGTCCGCGTCGGGTGCGTCGTCACGCAGCGCCGCCAGACGCAGCTTGTCCAGTGCGTCGGAGGCGTTGGAGACGAGCTCGCGCAGGAAGACGTCCTTGTGCGAGTAGACCGAGTGGATCATCAGCTGGAGCAGCTGACGGGCCTCTACCTGGTACTCAAACGTTTCGGTCGGCATGTTCGGTGTGTCCCTCACAGGTCCTGCTCGCCGGATCTGGTGAACATCACTGTAAAGCACCAAGTCAGCGCACAGCCGCCGTTGTTCGTCGAACGGGGCGCCCTCTTGTGTCCGGCGGGTGGATGTTCCATGCTCTGCGCCGTCCACCGTCCACCGTCCACCGCGTCTCCGGGACTCGTATGAACCCCACAGGTACCCCGGGCCCGCCCGCCGAGCCCGGTCCCGGCCTGCCCGGAGGGCCGGGCGGGACGGCCGCGGATCGCGGTGCGGACGGCGGCGAGCCGGGCGCGGCGCCGGGGCTGTCCCGCACGGTGCGGATCGGCTACGGGCTCGGTTCCCTCGCGACCGGCACCTTCGGCACCGTTCCCGGGCTGATCCTGCTCTACTACCTGACCGATGTGCTGGCCGTCGCGCCCGCGGTGGCCGGGGCGGCGGTCTTCCTGCCGAAGGCATGGGACGTCGTGGTCAACCCGCTGGTGGGGGCGGCGGCCGACCGCAGCCGGGCACAGGGCGGCTCCCGCCGGCCCTTCCTGCTGGCCGGGGCGCTGACCCTGCCGCCGCTGTTCGCGCTGGTCTTCGCCGCTCCCCCGCTGCACGGCGCGGGCGCCGCCGGATACGTCGCCGTGCTGTTCCTGCTGGCGGCGACCGCGTACGCGGTGTTCCAGGTGCCGTACGTGACGCTGCCCGTGGAGCTGAGTGATGCCGCTGTGGAACCGGCTCGCCCGCGCCCGGGGCACCGAGCGGGCCCAGTGGCACGCCTCGTTGCTGTTCACGGCCGGCGCCGCGGCGCTGTTCCCGGCCCGGTACACGCACGCCGCCGTCGGGTACGCGGCGGCGGCCCTGGTCGGTGTCGCCTACGCGGGCCTTCAGTTGCTGCCGCTGACCATGCTGGCGCAGACGCTGTCGGCGGACGCCGGGCGCACCGGGCGGCGCCGCGCCGCGACCTTCACCGGGCTGTGGACGGCGGCCGAGACGCCGGCGCTGGCGCTGGGACCCGCGGTGTTCGCGCTGGTGCTGGCGGTCACCGGGTTCCGCGCGTCCGACGCCGACGCCGACGAGGAAGTGGCCCAGCCTGCCGCGGCCCTCACCGCGGTCGCCGTAGGGACGAGTGTGCTGCCCGCCCTCGTCTCCCTGGCCGCGCTCCTGCTGCTCGGCCGCTACCGGCGGGAGTCCGCCGCCCCGGCCGCCGCCCTCACCCGCGCACAGAGAGAGAAGGACCGTGCCCCCTGACCCCGCCACCGAGACCGCCCCGGCCCCCGAGACCGACGTTCCCGCGCTGCCCGCGGGCCGCCCGGCCGACGAGTTGCTGGCCGAACTGCGCGAGCTGCGCGCCGGTGACGCCCCGACCCGGGGCGGCCGGACGTTCGCCTATGTCTACGACCCCGGGCTGCCCGACTTGGACGAGCTGGCCACCGCCGCGTACGGCGTCTTCGCCACGGTCAACGGCCTGGACCCGACGGTCTTCCCGAGCGTGGCGCGGCTGGAGAACGACGTGGTGGGCGCGGTGGCCGCGGTGCTGGGGGCGCCCGGCGCGCAGGGCAGTTTCACCAGCGGCGGCACGGAGTCGATCCTGCTGGCCGTGAAGACCGCACGCGATCACGCCCGTGCCGTGCGCGGGGTGACCCGGCCGCAGCTGGTGCTGCCGTCGACCGCGCACGCGGCCTTCCACAAGGCGGCCCACTATCTGGGTCTGGAGACGGTGGTGGTCCCGGTCGACCCGGTGACGTTCCGCGCCATCGCGCCGGCCGTCGCGGACGCCGTCACCGACCGGACCGCGCTGGTGGTGGCGTCGGCTCCGTCGTACGCGCACGGCGTGCTGGATCCGGTCGCCGAGATCGCGGCGGCCGCGGCCGAACGGGGTGTGCTGTGCCATGTCGACGCGTGCATCGGCGGCTGGTACCTGCCGTTCCTCGCCCGGACGGGCCGCCCGGTCGAACCGTTCGGCCTCTCGGTGGCGGGGGTGACCTCGGTCTCGGTGGACCTGCACAAGTACGGCTACGCCGACAAGGGGGCGTCCGTCGTGCTGTACCGGGACGGCGAACTGCGCCGCCACCAGTACTTCGCGCACGCCGACTGGCCCGGTTACCCGGTGGTGAACCCGACGGTACAGGGCACCAAGCCGGGCGGGCTGCTGGCGCAGGCGTGGGCCGTGCTGCACCACCTCGGCGACGCCGGGTACACGGCGCTGGCCCGCCGTGTCGCGCGGGCCGCCGAGGAGTTGCTGCCCGGTCTGCGGGCCACGGACGGCATCCGGGTGCTCGGCGAACCGGCGGGCAGTCTGGTCGCGTTCACCGTGACGGGCCCGGGCGGCGCCCCCGACCTGGGTCTGGTGCTTCAGGTGGCGGACGAGATGCGGGAGCGCGGCTGGTATCTCCAGCCGCAGCTCTCCCACGCCGGGCTGCCGCCGAACCTGCATCTGACGTTGACCCCGGCGACCGGCGACCGGGTGGCGGCGCTGCTGTCGGACCTCGCAGGGGCGGTCGCGGCGGCCCGGGAGAGCGAGCCGGTGACCGTGGATCCCGCAGTGGCGGAACTGGCCGTCGGGCTGGACCCGGACACGCTGACGCCCGAGGACGTGGCGGGTTTCCTGGCCTACGCAGGGCTGGGTGAGGGGCAGGGCCTGCCGGCCCGGACGGCGCCGGTGCTGCTCCTGCTGGACGCGCTGCCGCCCCGGCTCAAGGAGCGCCTGCTGACGGAGTTCATCGGTTCGCTGTTCCGTATCTGACGCCCCGTGGGCGCGGCGGGGGCTTCGACGGTCAGGTGCAGGCGCCGTCCCGGCGCGCGATGACCAGGGCCATGTCGTCGGTGCGCCGGCCCCCGGTGTACTCCCTGAGGTCGGCGGCGATCCGCCGGACCAGCGAGCCGGGTTCCTCGTCCGCCCAGGCCGCTACGCGCGCGCAGAGCGGGTAGAAGATCCCCTTGTCGTCGCGGGCCTCGCTCACTCCGTCCGTGTAGAGCACCAGGCGGTCGCCGCGGACGAACGGATACGTCGCGCAGACGTACGCGGAGGCGGACATGTCGCCGAGGCCGAGCGGTGGCGCGGGCTCGGGCACCGCCAGTGACCCGGGGGTGGAGCCGTGCAGCAGCAGCGGGGGCGGATGCCCGCAGCTGATCAGCCGCAGCACCGGTTCGTCGTCCGGGATGTCCACGATCACGGCGGTCACGAAGCGTTCGCCCAGGTCCTCCTCGGACTGCGAGAACTCCGCGAGTCCCCAGGAGACGGCGTCCTCCATGTAGGCGACCAGTTGCGGCAGCGAGACGTCCAGGTGGGCCGCGGCACGGAAGGCGCCCAGCACGATCGCCGTGTCGCTGATCGAGGCCAGCCCCTTGCCGCGGACGTCCCCGATGAGCAGCCGGGTGGAGCGGGTGGAGCGGGCGGCGGCGTAGAGGTCGCCGCCGACGCGGGCGTCGGCCTCGGCGCTGCGGTACACGGAGGCGAGGGTCATCGGACCGGCCCGGTCCGGGAGCGGGCGCAGCACGACGCGTTGAGCCGCGTCCGACACCGAGCGCACCCGGACCAGTTCCCCCTCCCGTCTGACGCGCAGACGGGAGAAGACGACGAGGAAGACGCAGAGCCCGATGAGGGCCGCGATCTCGACGAGGACGCTCTCCGTCTCCAGGGTGTGCCGCTCCAGTCCCGCGGTGGTCAGCGCCAGCACCGCCAGGCCGCAGACCAGCATGGTGGCCGTCGGGCCGGCGCCCACGGCGGTGGCGGCGCAGAGGACGACGAGCAGATGGGCGATGTGGATGTCCGGTGGCAGGAACAGGTCGGCCACCGGGATGGCGAGGATCGCCAGTACGGGGCCGAGCAACCACCATGAGGCCGCTGCCGTCCGGCGCCGGGGCCGCATGACCCCATTCGCCGTATTGCTTATGGTCTCAGCCGTCATACAGTCTCCTGTACCTTTCGCCCCTCCCTTCCCTAACACACGGCCCTCCACCCCGTCATCCCCCTGGGACCCACCTCCACCGATCGGGCCCGGCTCCCGCGACTGCCGAAGCGACGCCCCGTCGGCGCCCCTCCGCGCCCGATCGGGCGCGGACGGACACAGATGAGCACGGATGAGCACGGATAAGCACAGATAAGCACGGATGAGAGTCGGTGCCGTGGGAGCCGGGGGCGGGGCGGAAGGCCCCGGGACGGCCGCGGGTACCGCCGGAGCCGTGGTCTGGACGGCCGCGGACGACCGGGCGAGAGTCGGCCCCGTTCGCTTCCACCTCCCGAACGGAAGGGCAGATCCCGTGGACCTCACCGAGTTGCAGGAACGGGCCGTGCGCATCCATGACCTCTACGACGAGCTGAACCGTCGGGAGCGCGGCCGGGTCTGGGCCCGAAACGAGTTCATGCTGGGCTTCATGGGGGACGTCGGTGACCTGGCCAAGCTCGTCATGGCCGAGGACGGCGCACGGGAGGCTCCGGGCGGGCGGGCCGCGCTGGAGCACGAACTCGCCGACTGCCTGTGGTCGGTACTGATCCTGGCGTACCGCTACGAGGTGGACCTCGAAGGTGCCTTCCGGCGCACCATGGCGGAGCTCGACGAGGCCATCGGCGCCCGGCTCCCGAGACGTCCGTAGCACGCCGGCCGCCGGGCTCCGGCCGCTGCCGGGTCCGCGGTGCGGCGGCCGGGTATCCGGTACGGCGGCCCGTGGCCATCGGCGCCCGGCGGGACCCGCGGGAACGGGCCGGGGCGGCTCGCAAGGCGCCCCGACCCGTCCTGCGGTGGGTCAGAGACCCACGTCCCGGTCACGGATGTCCTCCAGGGACTCGCGCCGGACCAGAAGGCGCGCGCGGCCCCCGTGCACCGCGACGACCGGCGGGCGGCCGACCATGTTGTAACCGGAGGCCATCGACAACTGGTAGGCGCCCGAGACCGGGACGGCGAGCAGGTCGCCGACGCGTAGGTCGTCGGGCAGTTCGACATCGGCGGCGAGGAAGTCGCCGGCCTCGCAGTGCCGGCCCACCACCGTCACCGGGGCCGTCCGCGACGTCATGGGCCGGCCGATCAGCCGGGGCGCGTACCGCGCGCCGTACAGAGCAGGCCGCGGGTTGTCGCCCATGCCGCCGTCGACGGCGACGAAGGTGCGTCCGGCCGTCCGTTTGACGGACAGCACGTGGTACAGGGCGACGCCCGCCGGTCCCACGACGGCCCGGCCCGGTTCGATGATCAGACGGGGCACGGCGAGCCCCGCGGTCGCGCACGCCGCGGCCAGTTCCGCGCGGACCGTGCGGGCCAGCCGGGTGAGGTCGAGGGCCTGTTCGCCGGGGCGGTAGGCGATGCCGTGCCCGCCGCCCAGGTCGAGTTCGGGCAGCACGAGACCGTACCGCTCGTGCAACCGGGCCATGAATCCCACCAGGCGCCGTACGGCGACCGCATAGGGTTCGACACTGGTGATCTGGGAGCCCAGGTGGCAGTGCAGGCCGGTCAGTTCGAGCTGCGGCTGGTCGAGGATCCGGGCGATGGCCCGCTCGGCGCCGCCGTCCGCGATGGACAGGCCGAACTTCTGGTCCTCGGTCCCGGTCCGGATCTTCTGGTGGCCGCCGGCGCTGATGCCGGGCACCACCCGCACCATCACGCGCTGACGGCCGCCCGGCCCCAAGGCGGCGGAGAGCCTGGCGATCTCCGACGGGCTGTCGATGACGATGCGGCCGACGCCGAGCCGCAGGGCGGCGTCCAGGTCCGCGGGGGACTTTGCGTTGCCGTGCAGCACGATGCGCTCGGGCGGGAAGCCCGCGGTGACCGCGAGTTCCAGCTCACCCGCCGAGCAGACGTCGAGGCCCAGGTCCTCCTCCGCCACCCAGTGGATCAGGGCGCGGCACAGGAACGCCTTGGCCGCGTAGAGGACTTCGGCCTCGGGGAAGGCATGCCGGTACGTACGGCAGCGCTCGCGCACCTCGCTCTCGTCCAGCACGTAGACGGGGGTGCCGAAGCGCTCGGCGATCTCGGCCAGCGGCACACCGCACACGGCGATGTCGCCCCCGTGCTGTTCGCTGCTCGACGCGGGCCACACCGAAAGGTCGGTGGCGGTGAGAGCGGTGGGGACGGGCTCGTTGACGATGCTCATGCTGTCACCGCCTCTCAACCGACCCGCAGCGCCGCGGTCACGGACGCCGGGGTGACGGGGACGACCGACGCGGGTGTCGGTGCGGGTGCGGGCGCGGAGAACGGCGGGTCCACCGTGATGCGGGTCACCGCGAGCGGCGCGACCAGTGTGCGGAGCGCGGGCTCGGCCAGCCTGATCCACGCCTGCTCGGCGCCGAGCGTCGCGGTCAGCCGCCGCACCGAGGTGAAGCCGACAGCCGTCCGGCTGCCCAGGGGAGTGCGGAAGATGCGTACCGCGTGTCCCGACGGTCCCAGCCGGACCGGGACGAAGAGAGGTCCGGCCGGGTGCCGATCAGAGGGTTCCGGGTCGTCGCCCAGGATTTCTGCCATGGGATGCCTCCGAGAGGATCCAGTGTGGTTCACATGAGTGCTTGCTCGCCCTGGCCGCGGGGAGGCGGACCAGGGCGCACGGACGACGTTATGCCCGTCCGTCTCGGCCCACCGATGCCTCATGACGCGACGCTGACGGGCAGTGGTCCAACGCTGACGGCTCCCTGACACCGGCAGGAGAGGCGCACGGACCCGCGGTCCTGCCGCCCTTCGCCGGGCCGTGATGTGACGTGGGCCGCTTCCGTTCCCGCGGCTCGTGCGGGGGTGGTGTGCCCGTTGCGCGATCGGCGCTTCAGTGTCCGTTGCCCGTGCCGGGCGAGCGGGCGGGCGGGCGGCGCATCGCCTCCCGCCGCTCAGTGGCGCTACGGCGTCGGGGGTGCGGCTCGCCGCTCAGTGGGGGTGTGGTTCGTCGCGGTGCGTGGGACCGTGCGGCTCCTCGCAGTGACCGGCCTCGTCGGCCCGCTCCCCGGGACGGGTGACCTGGAGGACGGCCTCGGCGGCGTGGTCGACCTGCAGAGTGGTGTGGGTGATGCCGTAGTCGTGGCGCAGCAGTCCCTCCAGGTCGCGGCGGACGGCGTGGCAGTCGCCGTTCGGGTCGACCAGGACGTGCGCAGACAGCGCCGGCTGCCCCGAGGTGATCTGCCAGACGTGCAGATCGTGGACCTCGACGACGGTCGGCCGGGCGACGAGCGTGTCGCCGAGCAGGTTCGGATCGACGTCGGCGGGGGCGGCCTCCAGAAAGATCCGGCCGGACTCGCGCAGCAGCCCGTATCCGGCCTTCGCCATCAACGCGACGACGACGAGCGTGGCGATGGCGTCGGCGCGCGCGAAGCCGGTGAGCAGCACGACCAGGGCGGCGACGGCCGTGCCGATGAACGCGAACAGGTCGTTGAGGATGTGCTGGTAGGCCCCCTCGACGTTGAGCGAGGTGCGGTTGGCCCTGGAGATGCACCAGGTCGCGGCGATGTTCACGGCGATCCCGGCGAGCGCGGTGGCGAGCATCAGCCCGCCCGCCACGTCTGCGGGCGTGATCAGCCGGCGCACCGCCTCATAGGCCAGCCAGGCACCGAGCAGCAGCAGTGTCAGGCCGTTGGCCTGCGCGGAAAGGATCTCGGCCCGCTTGAGACCGTAGGTGAAGCCACCGCGCGCCGGGCGGGCGGCGAGCCGCATGGCGACGAGTGCGAGCACGATGGAGGCGGCGTCGCTGAGCATGTGCGCGGCGTCCGAGATCAGTGCCAGGGAACTCGCGATGACGCCCACGACGACCTCGGCGGCCATGAACACCGTGATCAGGGCGAGTGCGATGGCCAGCCAGCGGCGGTCGGCATGCGCCGCCACCCCATGGGAGTGGCCCGCGTGCCCGCCCGCGGCGTGGCCGTGTGCCGCGCCGTGGCCGTGCGCCGCGCCGTGGTCGTGCGCCGCACTCCGGTCGACTTCGTGCTCGCTCATCTCGGGTGCCTTCCCCCTCTGCGCGACGGATGCCCGACTCGCAGTGAAACCCATGGCCGGGGGAAACGCCAAAGACTGCACCGGTGACCGTTGTCATGTCCGTTAATCATCCTCTGACCTGCAAAGACATCGGCCGGTCGAGGTAGCTGGGACACCTCGCCCGCCGTGCCGCGGAAGCGGATACGCCCGCACGGCGCACGGAGCGCCGTCAGGAGATACGGAGGTCCGGCGGCGCCGTTCACCCGATGCGGTGATCGGACAGATGTACTCATCGACGCGTCGAGCCCAGCCCCGGTGGGCTTCCGGGGCTGATCGACGGCGCCCGGCACGGCACCCGGCCACTGACCGGAAGCACGCCCGGCACGCCTCCTCCGCACTATGCGCACATGATCGACTACCTTGTGTGCTCATGGTGGCTTGGTCGGTACGTCGCGAGCGCCGGCCCGCTCCCAGGACCGCGGCCGCACTGGTGGTGCTGCTCAGCGCGCTGGTCCACCTGCTCGGCTGCGCCCACGGCCCGGCGCTCGCGGGATCCGTCCGGGCCGACACCCCCCTCCTCGTCGCCGCGGTGTGCGACCGGACCTGCGCACCCGACGCCGTATCGGCCACGCGGACGGCGCCCGCTCCCGGGGGCGAGCAGCCGCACTGCCAGGACGCGGACGAACCGACGGTCCAGCCGCCCCGCGGCATCGCCCCGCCGGTCCCCGCCGTGGACGGCACCGCGCCCGCCGTCGCGGACCAGGACAGGTCCCCCGCCCCGAGGACGGGCCCGCCCGACGGGCCGGCCCCCGGACCGGCCACGGACGGCCGGTCCAGAGCCCGTCTGGGCGTGTGGCGGTCCTGACCGGCCCGTGAGCCGCCCGGACGCGCGGTGCGGCAGTGCCCGCCGCGCGGACGTGCGCCGCCGGTCGTCCCCTTTTTCCTTCCGACCACAGTGGCCGGCACACACCCGTGTGCCCCGGCCGCGGGAGAAGCACGCCCATGAACCAGCACGACGGCACCACGGTGCCGCACTCCCCCACGCCGCCCTCCCCCGACCCACACCGTCCCGAACCGCCCTGCCCCGACCCGCGCGATCCCGTGCGGGCGGCCTCCGTACCGCTCTCCCCCGTACCGCACCATCCGGTCCTGCGCCGTTCCGTCCCGCGTCTTCAGGTGCCGCGTTACCCCGCCGGGCTGCTCGCCGCCGCCAGACATCCGCAGCACACCCCCGCCGGACTCGTCGGCGACACCCCGGTCCTGTGGATCGGTGAGCCCTTCACCGCCGCCGGGCGCGGCTTCTGGGCCAAGCTCGAAGGCCACAACCCCGGCGGCATCAAGGACCGCACCGCCCTCTACATGGTCGACGCCGCCCGCGCGAGGGGCCGGCTGCGGCCCGGTGCCCGCATCGTCGAGTCCACCTCGGGCACCCTCGGCCTGGGTCTGGCCCTGGCGGGCGCGGCGTACGGTCACCCGGTCACCGTGGTCTCCGACCCCGGCATGGAGCCGCTGCTGACGGGCCTGCTCACCGCCTACGGAGCCGAGGTCGACCTGGTCACCGGCCCGCACCCGGAAGGCGGCTGGCAGCAGGCCCGCCGCGACCGGGTGGGCGAGATCCTCGCCGACCTGCCCGGCGCCTGGTGCCCGGACCAGTACCACAACCCCGACAACGTGGCCGCCTACGCCCCGCTCGCCCACGAACTCGTCGCCCAGCTCGGCCGCATCGACACGCTGGTGGTCTCCGTCGGCACCGGCGGCCACTCCGCGGGCATCGCCTCCGTGCTGCGCGGCTACTTCCCGCGGCTGCGCGTGGTCGGCGTGGACGCCACCGGCTCCACCATCTTCGGCCAGCCCGCGGCACCGCGGCTGATGCGCGGCCTGGGCAGCAGCATCTTTCCGCGCAACGTCGCCTACGGCCTCTTCGACGAGGTGCACTGGGTCGCCGCGCCCGAGGCGGTGTGGGCCGCCCGTCATCTGGCCCGGCACCACTACGCCACCGGCGGCTGGAGCGTGGGCGCGGTCGCGCTGGTCGCCCGCTGGCTGGCCGGCGTCCTGCCCGCCGAGGACCGTGTCGCCGCCGTCTTCCCCGACGGGCCGCAGCGCTACGTCGGTACCGTCTTCGACGACGCCTACTGCCGGCGTCACGGTCTGCTCGGCCGGCCGCCCGCCGACGAGCCGGACGAGATCGGCGACAGCGGCGACCGGGCCGTCACCCGCTGGACGCGCTGCGCCCGCGTCACCGACCCGCTCGCCGGCCCCGGCGCACCCCAGCTCTCGGGGGCCGCGCGATGAGGCACCTCTGGCGGCAGACCCGCTCCTTCCCGCCCGCCGCACAGCTGTTGATGGCCAATCAGTTCGCCATCAACCTCGGCTTCTACATGCTCATGCCCTACCTGGCCGTCCATCTGTCGGGGGCGCTCGGTCTCGCCGCCTGGGCGGTCGGGCTGGTGCTGGGCGTGCGCAACTTCTCCCAGCAGGGCATGTTCCTCATCGGCGGCACCCTCGCCGACCGTTACGGCTACAAGGCCCCCATCCTGGCCGGCTGTCTGCTGCGCACGCTCGGTTTCGGACTGCTCGGCTGGGTCGACGGCCTGCCCGCCCTGGTCGTCGCGTCCGCCGCGACGGGTTTCGCGGGCGCCCTGTTCAATCCCGCCGTGCGGGCCTATCTGGCCACCGAGGCGGGCGAACGCCGCGTGGACGCCTTCGCCACCTTCAACGTCTACTACCAGGCGGGCATGCTGCTCGGCCCGCTCGTGGGACTCGCCCTGCTGGCGGCCGATTTCAGGGTCGTCGGCACGGCGGCCGCTGCCGTCTTCGCCGCGCTGACCCTGCTCCAGTGGTACGCGCTGCCGGCCCGGCACGACTCCGCGGCCGGCCCCGGCGAGCGGGCGAGTGTGCCGGCCCAGTGGCGCACGGTCGTGGCCAACCGGCCCTTCCTGCTGTTCGCCGTCGCCATGATCGGGTCGTACGTCCTGACGTTCCAGGTCTATCTCGCCCTCCCGCTGGCCGCCGCCGACGCCCTGGGCGCGGACGGAACGGCGGTGACCAGCGGTCTGTTCGTGGTGTCGGCCGCCGTCGCCGTCATGGGCCAACTCCGGCTCACCGGCTGGGCCAAGCGCCGCTGGAGCGCCCATGAGGCGCTGGTGCGCGGGCTCACGGCGATGGGGCTCGCCTTCGTTCCGCTGGCGCTCGTCCCGCACCGGGCGGCGGCCGTCGTCGCCGCACTGGTGACCGCGGTCGTCCTGTTGGCGGCCGGCGGCGCGGTGGTCTACCCGTTCGAGATGGACACCGTCGTCTCGCTCTCCGGCGACCGCTTGGTCGCCACCCACTACGGCCTCTACAACACCGTGTCCGGTCTGGGCATCACCCTCGGCAACCTCGCCACCGGCGTCCTGTGGGACTTCGCCGTGCGGCACGACGCCCTCTGGCTGACCTGGGGCGCCCTGGCCTCGACGGGCCTCGCGTGCGCCGCCTCGATCGCCGCGCTCGCACGCACCGGGCGGCTGACCGTCCAGCCACGGCAGGGTGTGACGGCCTGATCGTCCCGGCTGTGAGGTCCCGGGCCGCGCGGCCCGGGACCTCCGCCCCGGGAACCACGACCGGAGGCAGTGAACGGTGCGGTGCCGGTCCCGAACAAAATCGTTGTGGCCGCCCGGCACCCCTGCTGTACGGTCCTGCCCATGGGTCTCTGCATGGCAATGACGCGGATCCGTCGCTCCTAGCGGCGGCAAGCGACCTCGACGGCACGCTCCGCCGCTTCCAGCACGTCAACTGCTGGGCGGCGCTCCCCGCGCCGCCCGGGCTTCCCGATCGACGCCCGGAGCGAACCAACCGTGCCCACCTACCGTCACGGCCGACACGAGTTCGGCCAGAACTTCCTCACCGACGACAGCGTGATCGACGCGATCGTCGATCTCGTCTCCCGTACCGACGGACCGATCGTCGAGATCGGTCCCGGCAGCGGGGCCCTGACACTGCCGCTCCAGACGTTGGGGCGGCCCATCACCGCGGTCGAAGTGGACCGGCGGCAGGCGCGCTCGCTGAGCGGGCGGGTCGATCACCGTACGACCACGGTCGTCCACGAGGACTTCCTGCGCTACCGCTGCTCGCGCCGGCCTCGCGCCATGCCTACCAGGGGTTCGTGCACGCCGTCTTCACCGGCCGCGGGCACGGCCTGCGCCAGATCCTGCCGCGGCTCGCCCCGCCGCACAGCGCGGACGCCGTCCGGCGCTGGCTCGCCGCACAGCATTTCGGCAGTACGCCGTTGCCGCGCGACCTGTCCGCCCGGCAGTGGGCGGAGTTGTTCGCGGTCGTCCGTCGACTGCCGCCGGACCACGGGTAGTCCAGCGGCAGGACGGGTCCGCCGGGGGTGCGGTGCGCGGTGTGCGGCCCGGACCGGCTCAGAGGGCGGCCAGCCAGTCCGCCACCGCGCCGGGGCGCCCGAAGCGGTGTGTCGCCAGCGGCGCGAACCGGGGGTCACGGGTGCGGCGTTCGACCTCCTGGTGGCGGGCCGTGTGCTGGGACCAGGCCCACCAGGCGGGGTGCTGCCGGCTCAGCCAGTCGGACCAGGTCTCCCGGTTGCCGCCGTAGAGCGCCTCCCGGGTCACCGTCCGCCGGATGGACCGGCGCAGGATACGGGGCATGACGACCCTTCTCGGGTAGTCGAGCCAGATGACGGTGTCCGCCCGTTCCCACAGCAGGTCGCGTACTTCCGGATAGCCGAGCGAGTCGAAGATCCAGCCGGGTCCGGCGGTCAGCGCCGCCACGTCGTCGGTCAGGGTGGGGTTCACGGACCAGCCGGGGCCGTCGAAGTACAGTGCGTCCATCTCGTGGTAAGGGAGGTCGAGACGGCTGCTCAACGCCCGAGCAAGGGTGGATTTGCCCGCACCTGTGACACCTACCACCAAGATCCGTTCCATGGAGGTGCACCCTACCGCCGCCGCGGCGGCGGCCCCCGGGGCGGACCGGTCCGGTACCGGCCGACGGCAGCGCACGCCCGACGGCTGCGGTGCCGCGGCGCCGGTGCGACCCGCCGCCCGGCGCCCATCCGCCGGTCTCGTCCAACGCCTTGGTGCCCGCCCCGTCCGACGTCGTGACGGCCGCCGCCCGGAACGTCGCCCCAGTGGCGGGGATCCGTGCGCGGGCGCACACCGTACGGCCGGCACCCCCGTGGCTAGCGCAGCGCGCTGCGCGGTGGACGCTCGCGGAGGGCGCCGTATCCGATGAAGTAGGCGGGCAGTCGGCTCACCAGGCGCGACGAGGCCAACAGGCCGGCCACGCGCCGGGCCCGCCGCACGTCGCCCATGGGCGGTCGCCCTTGCAGCACGGGGGCGATGAGGTGGGCATGGGCCAGGCGCTGGAGCCGCTGGGTGGCGACCGTGGTGGGACGGCGGCGGCGCTGGATGCCACGCACGTCGTGCAGGCCCACGTGCCCGCGGCGCAGCGGTCCCACCAGATGCCGCGCCGCGGCCACGGCGTCCTGCACGGCGAGGTTGATGCCGATGCCGAAGACCGGGGACATCGCGTGCGCGGCGTCGCCGATGCACAGCAGCCCGGGGCGGTGCCAGCGGCGCAGCCCGTCCTGGTGCACGTCGAGGAGCTTGACCTGGTCCCATGAGCGCAGCCGGTCCGTGCGGTCCGCGATCCAGGGGACGGCTGCGGCGTACTGGGCGCGGAAGCGGTCGAGGCCGGCGGCCCGGCGCCGGGCGTCGGAGCCCTTGGGGATGATCGTGGCGCACTGCCAGTAGTCCCCGCGGTCGATCATCGCCGTCAGGAACCGCTCGCCCGCGGCGCCGATGAAGCCGCAGGGGTCCCCTTCCTGCCGCGGCAGCCGGAACCACCAGGCGTCCATCGGGCAGTGGTAGCGACGCAGGCCCAACTCCGGCCGGGAGCGGGCGAGTGAGGAGCGGCCGTCGCAGGCCACGGTGAGCAGGGCGCGCAGTTCTCCGGTCCGGCCGTCCTCGGTGCGGTAGCGCACTCCCGTCACCCGGCCGCGTGCCACCAGGAAGGAGGTGGCCTCGGTGCCCATCCGCAGGTGGAAGGCGGGTTCGCGCCGGGCCTCGTCGGCGAGGAGGTCCAGGAGGTCCCACTGCGGCACCATCGCCACGTAGTTGTACGGGCCGGGCAGCACCGACAGGTCGGCGACGGTGATCTGCGGGCGGCCCGACTCCGCGGGCAGTTGGACGGTGCGCAGCCGGCGCTGCGGCAGCCGGGCGAACTTCTCGGCCAGGCCCAGATCGTCCAGGAGCGCCAGCGTCGAGGGGTGCACGGTGTCGCCGCGGAAGTCGCGCAGGAAGTCGTCGTGCTTCTCCAGGACCGTCACGTCGACGCCGGACCGGGCCAGCAGCAGGGCGAGCACCATGCCCGCGGGGCCACCGCCCACGACACAACACGTGGTCCGTTCCATCACGGCCCTGCCTTTCCGGAGAGCAGTAATTCATCGTAATTCATCATCCAATGAATAGAATACCCGCCGGGCCGCCGCTCGGCAGTCGGAACGGGACACCGAAGCGAGTTCGGCCGGAACCGGCCACACGGAGCCGCCCGGTCCGCCCAGGGCGCGGGGCCGACTCGACGCCACGGGTCCGGCACCCGCTCACCTGCATGACGATCACGCATACCGACCGTGCCGAACTTTCGTTGGACTCATGGACCGGGTGTTCCTAGCGTGGCAGTCATGAGTGCTTCGCGCATCGCCCTCGTCACGGGCGCCAACCAGGGGCTCGGCCGCGCCCTCGTCGAGGGACTGGCCGCCCGCCTGACCCCCGCCGACCTGGTACTGCTCACCGGCCGCGACCCGGAGCGCGTGGCGGACGCCGCCCGCGAGATCGCCCGGTCGCCCGGCGGTCGCGCCCGGGTCGAGGGACGGGTCCTGGACGTCACGGACACCGACGCCATCGCCCGCCTCGCCGACGAACTCGCGGCGCGGTACGGCGGGATCGACATCGTCGTCTCCAACGCGGTCGCCCGGCTGCTGCCCGACGAGTCGCAGGCGGAGCGTGCCGACGAGTTCATCGACGTGTCCAACACCGCCACCCACGCCGTGCTGCGCTCCTTCGGCCCCGTACTGCGCCCGCGCGGCCGGCTGATCGTCGTCGCCAGTTCCCTGGGCACCCTCGGCCACCTGGATCCGCGGCTGCGCCACCTGTTCGACGGCGCGAGCCTCGACCAGGTCGAGTACGCCGTCGAGTCCTGGCGCAGCGCCGTCCACCACGGGACCGCGGCGGAGGCCGGCTGGCCGCGCTGGCTGAACGTGCCCTCGAAGGTGGCCCAGGTCGCCGCCGTCCGCGCGGTGGCCGACGAGCGCCGTACGCACGACCTGGCCACCGGCACCCTGATCGCGGCCGTGTGCCCCGGCATGGTCGACACCCCCACCTCGCGCCCCTGGTTCAGCGACTTCAGCCAGGCGAAGTCGCCCGCCGATGCCGCCGAACCGGTCCTCGACCTGATCTTCGCCGAACACGTCGACCCCGCCCTCTACGGGCAGTTGGTCCGCTTCGGCAAGGCCCTGCCCTGGCACGACGGCACCCCTTTGGGGGAGCAGGACCGGATGCTCACCCCCTGACCGCACGGCCGACCCACACGCCTCAGCACACAGCACCGCAGGAGTTCACCCATGAGCGTCATCACCACCCCGTTCGGTTTCGCCAGCACGGCCGCCGAGGTGGCGGCGGGCATCGACCTCACCGGCCGCCAGGCACTGGTCACCGGCGCCTCCTCCGGCCTCGGGGCCGAGACGGCGCGCGCGCTGGCCGCCGCCGGCGCGGCGGTCACCCTGGCCGTGCGGGACGTGGCGGCGGGCGAGCGGATCGCCAAGGACATCACTGCGACGACCGGCAACCAGCAGGTGCGGGTCGCCCGTCTGGACCTGACGGATCCCGCGTCGGCCGACGCCCTCGCGGCCGGCTGGCAGGGCCCGCTGCACATCCTGGTCAACAACGCCGGTGTCATGGCCTGCCCCGAGCGGTACACCGAGCAGGGCTGGGAGTGGCAGTTCGCCACCAACCACCTCGGTCACTTCGCCCTGGCCACCGCCCTGCACGACGCGCTGGCCGCCGCCGGCGCCGCCCGGATCGTCGTCGTCAGCTCCACCGGTCACCAGCAGTCCCCCATCGTCTGGGACGACATCAACTTCGCCTTCCGCCCGTACGACGCGTGGCTCGCCTACGGTCAGTCCAAGACCGCCAACGTCCTCTTCGCGGTGGAGGCGACCCGCCGGTGGGCCGCGGACAACATCACCGCCAATGCCCTGATGCCGGGTGCCATCTACACCAACCTCCAGCGTCACACCGGCGGCCGGGGCAGCGGCCGGGTCCCGGCGGAACTGATCAAGACGGTGGAACAGGGTGCCGCCACCTCCGTCCTGCTGGCCACCTCGCCCCTGCTGGACGGCGTCGGCGGCCGCTACTTCAGCGACTGCAACGAGAGCGAGGTCGTCGACCGGCGCACCGGCACCCTCCACGGCGTGGCCCGCTACGCCGTCGACCCCGCGGGCGCCCGGCGTCTGTGGACGGTCTCCGAGGAGTTGCTCGGCCGTCGCGACCGGTCCGCCTGAGTCCCCGCGGGCCCCGCCGAATCCCCGCGGGCCCCGCCGAATCCCCGCAGGCCCCGCCGAATCCCCGCGAGCCCCGCCGAGTTCACGCGGGCCGGCCTTGGGTCACAGGGTGCCGGCCCGCCACCGGGCCTCCTCCGCGCCGAGGTCCGCCTCGCACGGCACCCGGGCGCGTACGGCGTCGAGCCAGTCCAGCAGGAGCCCGCCGACCGCCTCGTCGAGGTGGGCCCCGCTCGTCCCGGCGCTCCGGGCCAGCAGCGACAGCAGCCGGGCCGCGAGCGGGTCGTCCCGGTCGCAGGTCCCGCACAGCGCCGTCTCCTTGCATCCGCCGACCCGTGCCCCGGCGCGGTTGCGCCAGGTGTGCGGGTGCCGGACGACGAGGGCCACCGGGGCCGCACACCGGGGGCAGGGCGGGGTCCGCGAGATCCGCAGCTCGACCGGGACCGCCCGGCCCGCCCGTGGTGTCACGCGACCCCCGTCCAGGCTTCGGCGCCGAAGGTGCCCTTGACGTCGGAGGCGAGGGTGGCGGCGTTCACCCTGGCCTGGAGGGCGTAGACCGTGGTCCCGCGCACGCCGCGCACGCTGAGGTGGACGGGGGTGTCGCCCGGATGCTCGGTGAGGATGCGTTTCAGCTCGCTCACCAGGCGGACGGTGATCCGGTGGGCGGGCAGCGCCAGGCGGACCGGCGGCCGGCCGCCGTGCTCGGCCGCGGCGACGTCCAGCACGCCCAGTTCCCTGCCGAAGACGTTCAGGGTGCCGTCGCGGTCCTCGATCCGGCCAGTGACCGAGATGACGTGGTCCTCGGCCAGTGCGTGCTGCACCAACTGGTACGCGGCCGGGAAGAACAGCACCTCGACGGCCGCGTCCCGGTCCATGAGCTGTACGACGGCCCACGCGTTGCCCTGTTTGGTCACCTTCCGCTGGACGCCGGTGATGAGCCCCGCGAGCCGCACCTCCCCCGAGGTGCGGCCGGAGGCGAGCAGTTCGGCGATGGTGCAGTCGCGCGCCGCGGCGAGGATGTGCTCGGCACCGTCCAGCGGGTGGGCGGAGACGTACAGACCGAGCATCTCGCGTTCGGTGGACAGCAGTTGCCGGCGGGGCCACTCCGTGTCGTCGACGGGCAGGTCGAGGCCGAAGGACGGGGCGCCGCCCGCCTCGCCGCCGAGTCCGGCGAAGAGGTCGTCCTGCCCGTGGCTCGCCGCCTTCTTCACCGGGATGATCGCGTCGACGGCATCCTCGTGGACGGCGGTCAGGCCCTTGCGGGAATGCCCCAGGCTGTCGAACGCACCGGCTTTGATCAGGGATTCCACGGCGCGCTTGGTCAACGCGGGCAGTTCGGCCTTGTGCAGGAAGTCGGCGAAGGAGGTGAACCTCCCCTTCCGGCGGCGGGCGTCGATGACGGCCTCGATGACGCCGTCGCCGACGTTGCGCACGGACCGCAGGCCGAAGCGCACGTCGTCGCCCACGGCGGTGAACTCGGCGACGGATGCGTTCATGTCGGGCTGGAGCACACGGACGCCGTTCCTGCGGGCGTCGGCAAGATAGACGGCGGCCTTGTCCTTGTCGTCGCCCACCGAGGTGAGCAGGGCGGCCATGTACTCGGCCGGATAGTTCGCCTTGAGGTAGGCGGTCCAGTAGGAGACGAGTCCATAGCCGGCGGTGTGGGACTTGTTGAAGGCGTAGCCGGAGAACGGCAGCATCACGTCCCACAGCGCCTTGACCGCCTCGTCGGAGAAGCCGTTCGCCCGCATGCCGCCGTGGAACTTCTCCCATTCCGCGGCCAGGACCTCGGGTTTCTTCTTGCCCATGGCGCGGCGCAGCATGTCCGCGCCGCCCAGGGTGTAGCCGGCCAGTTGCCGGGCGATGGCCATGATCTGTTCCTGGTAGACGAGCAGGTGGTGGGTGGAGCCGAGGATCGGGTCCAGGGCCTCCTTCAGCTCCGGGTGGATGGGGGTGGGTTCCTGTCTGCCGTTCTGGCGCAGCGCGTAGTTGGTGTGTGCGTTGGCCGCCATGGGACCGGGCCGGTAGAGGGCGTTGGCCGCGGCGATGTCCTCGAACCGGGTGGGCGCCATCAGCTTCAGCAGGGCCCGCATGCCGCCGCCGTCGAGCTGGAAGACGCCGAGGGTGTTGGCCTCGGCGAGCAGCCGGTAGGTCCTGGCGTCGTCCAGGGGGATGACGACGGTGGCGGGGTCGCCGTCCATCGGGTCGACGGTGGCGAGGCTGACGCCCCGGTTCTCACGGATGTTCTCGATGGCCTGGTCGATGACGCCCAGGTTGCGCAGTCCCAGGAAGTCCATCTTGATCAGGCCCATGGCCTCGCACGACGGGTAGTCGAACCCGGTGATCCGGGCGCCGTCGGAGGCACGCAGGTGGAGCGGGATCCGGTCGGTCAGCTCCGTCTTGGACAGGATCACCGCCGCGGCGTGCACACCGGTGCCGCGGGTCAGCCCCTCCACCCCGCGGGCGGTGTCGACCACCCGCCGCACATCGGGTTCGGCGTCGTACATCCGGCGGATCTCCCCGGCCTCCGCGAACCGGGGGTGGGACGGGTCGAAGAGGGCGTCCAGCGGGACGGACTTGCCGTTCTGGTCGGGCGGGAGCGCCTTGGTGATCCGCTCGCCGTGGGAGAACGGATAGCCCAGGATGCGGGAGGAGTCCTTGATCGCGTTCTTGGCCTTGATCTTGCCGAACGTGTTGACCAGGGCCGTGTACCCGTCGCCGTACTTCTCGATGACGTAGCGGACCATGTGGTCGCGTCGGCGGTCGTCGAAGTCGAGGTCGACGTCCGGCGGGTTGATCCGCTCGGGGTTCAGGAACCGCTCGAACAGCAGGCCGTGTTCCAGCGGGCAGAGTTCGGTGATGCGGGTGGCGTAGGCGACGAGGGAACCGGTGGCCGAGCCGCGGCCGGGTCCGAGCGGGATCCCGCCTGCGCGGGCGTGGCGGCAGATGTCCGCGACGACCAGGAAGTACGAGCTGAAGCCCATGGGGCCGATGACCGCCATCTCGGTCTCGAACCGGTCGAGGACGTGCCGCGGCACGGGGTCTCCGTAGCGTGTGACCAGCCCCTTGTGGACCTCCTTGCGCAGCCAGGACTCCTGGGTCTCGCCCGGCGGCACATCGGGGAACCGCGGCATCTCGTCGACGTGGTCGAAGACCTCGTCGTAGGACTCGATGCGTTCGGCGATCAGCAGGGTGTTGTCGCAGGCCCGCGGCAGCTCCGCGAACAGTTCGCGCATCTCGGCGGCCGATTTCAGGTAGTAGCCGGAGCCGTTGAAGCGGAACCGCCCGGGGGCGTCCTTGTTCTTGCCGACGCCGATGCACAGCAGGTTGTCGTGGGCGTCGGCCTGGTCCTCGGTGACGTAGTGGGCGTCGTTGGTGGCGAGGAGCGGGAGGTCCAGTTCCGCGGCCAGGCGGATGAGGTCCGCGCGGACGTCCCGCTCGATGGCCAGGCCGTGGTCCATCAGTTCCAGGAAGTAGTTCTCCCGGCCGAAGATCTCCTGGTAGGCCGCCGCGGCGGCCCTCGCCTCCTCGTACTGGCCGAGGCGCAGCCGGGTCTGCACCTCTCCCGAGGGGCAGCCGGTGGTGGCGATGACGCCCTCCGGCCGACGGGCGATCAGGTCGCGGTCCATGCGCGGCTTGCCGGCCGGGAACTGGCCCTCGTAACTGGCCTGGGTGCTGAGCCAGAACAGGTTGCGCAGCCCCTGGGCGGTGCGGGCCCACATGGTCATGTGCGTGAACCGGCCGCCGCCGGAGACGTCCTTCGAGCCCTCCCCGTCGTCGCTCACGGCGCGCCGGCCGCCGGGCCCCCAGAACTCCTGCTTCCGGTTGAACCGGGACGAGGGCGCCACGTACGCCTCGATGCCGATGATCGGCCTGATGCCGTCGAAGTCCTCGGCGACCCGCGCGAACTCGTGCGCGCCGAACATGTTCCCGTGGTCGCTCATGGCGATCGCGGGCATCCCCTGCCGGCTCACCTCGGCGAACATCGGCCGGAGCTTCTGCGCGCCGTCGAGCATCGAGTACTCGGTGTGGTTGTGCAGGTGTACGAAGGAGTCCGGCACGGGTCAGTCATCTCCGCATCGAAGGAGGTCGGGTGAGCGAGGCCACGAAGGTCGGCGGGCATACACAACCAATAGTTGTTCAATGACGGTGTTCAGGGATCTCGGCCCGGTGATCTGCGCGACAAATATTCTGGACAGGTCCATCAAAGCGAGCCTCGGGGCGTCGGATCAAACAACCTCGCACCGGCGAGTCACAACTGACTGTTGTGCTACTAGGGTGGGCGATGTGGACCTCAACGCTGTACGCACCTTCGTCGCGGTCGCGGAATCAGGACAGTTCCAGCGGGCGGCCGTCGATCTGTCCCTCACCCAGCAGGCGGTCTCCAAGCGCATCGCGTCGCTGGAGAACGAACTCGGGGTGCTGCTGTTCACCCGCACGGCCCGCGGAGCCCGGCTCACCGTCGACGGACAGGTGTTCCTGCCGCACGCCCGCGATCTCCTGCACGCCCAGGACCGAGCGACCGCCGCCGTCAGTCCCGGCCGGCGTGCGCTGCGCGTCGACGTGGTCGGCCGCCGGCTGTCGCTTGCGGGTCTGCTGCGCGACTTCCACCGGGCGCATCCCGGCATCGCCCTCGACGTCATGACTCTCTTCGACGCGGACACGGCCGTCGCCGCCCTCCGGTCGGGCACCATCGACGCCACCTTCCGCGCCGTCGGCATGCCGGGTCTGCGGCTGCCCGACGACGTCGAGGCCGTACCGGTCTACGACGAACCGCTCCAGTTGCTCACCGGCCCCGCCCACGAGTTCGCGACCGCCACCGCGCTGACTCCCGCGCAGTTGGCGGGCCGCCGCATCTGGATGCCCGGCAACGTCCCCGGCACGGAGTGGACCGCGTACTACGACGCGCTGGCCGCCGAGTTCGGCCCGGCCATCGAGACGGCCGGACCCGACTTCGGCATCGAGGCCCTGCTCGACACGATCGCGGCGTCCACGACGCTGGCGACCTTCCTCAGCGAGCGGACGCCCCTGGTCTGGCCGGCCGGTTACGAACTGCGGCGCATCCCGCTGCACCGCCCCACCCCGGTCTACCCGCACTCACTCCTCTGGCACCGCCGCAACGGGCACCCCGCCCTCGCCGCGCTGCGCGACCACTTGGCCGCCGGGCGGCCGAACCGTCCCGGCACCGGCGTCTGGACGCCGCGGTGGGCCCGGCACCACCCGCCGCGGCAGGCGGCCGACCGCCGGGGTCCGGAGCCCCGCTGACCGGTGACTCAGCTCCCGGCCGCCCCGGCGGCCTCGTCGACGCGCTCCGCCGCCCAGGCCAGGAAGGCCCGTACCTCGGGGGCGGGCAGGGGTAGCGCGGACGCGCGCGGGCGCTCGAAGCTGCGCGCCGCGGCTTCGACGAGCGGCCGGAACTCCTCGGCGACCGCGGCGATCTCCCGCGCCGCCCGGCGCTTGGCCGCCCAGTTGCCGGTGCGGCAGAACACCACCGAACGGCAGCCGTTGAGGACCCGGTTGTCCGCGAGGTGGCCCTCGCCGTCGCTGTGCTCCCGCAGGGAGGCACGGATCGCGGCGAGCAGGTCCGACCGCCGCGGCGCGGCGATCGCCTCGCGGGCCGGGCGGCCGTACAGCGTCAGCCCGCGCTGGTGGGCGACGGAGCGGTCGATGACATACCAGAAGGACGGGGACCGTGCGGCGTCGAAGCACGCCTTGCCGGGCAGCAACGCGCCGGTGTTCAGGTCCAGCAGGTATCCGGCCCCGGCGGCCGGTGCGGCGACGCGATCCGCCGCGTAGACCACCAGTTCCAGCCCCGTCGCCGGGCAGGGCAGGCATGGGTGGGCGAGGGCTGACGCCAGCTCGCGCGGGCACCGCTCCGGCAGCGCCGGGTCGACCACGACGGTGATGTCGACGTCACTGCGCCCGTGCCGGTAGTCGCCCAGCGCCAGGGAGCCGACCGCGACGACACTCACCAGCCGGGGTCCGCACACCGCGCCGGTGCGCCGGACGAGTTCCGCCAGGTAGGCGCGGACCTCGGCGGGGACGGCGCGCGGCTCTGCGAGCGTATGGATCACACGGCCAGTATCCAGGCCGTCCGCCGTCCCGCCGTGCCGTGCCGCGGCGGGTCACCCGGTCGAGTTGGTCCGGGCAAATCCCTGAGCGGCCGGCTCACCGTTCACGGGCCCGTAACCCTGCGGCGTTCGCCGTCACACCTGCCCTGCCGATGTTGGGTACGGCACCGGCGCCCGCACGCGGTCCGTACAGCCTCACCGGCGCCCGCACGCGGTCCGTACAGAAAGTTGTTCACCCCATGCCCAGCAGCTGCTCGCCGAGGAGTCCGCGGACGGCGTGGACGCGCCGGTGTGCGTGGCACGACTCCTCGGCGCCACGGCCCGTTGAACCCGGCGCACCGCACCGGGGCCCGTTTCGCGGCGTCCGGGCCACGGACGCCGTCCGACTGCGAACAGGATCGCCTCATGACCCCTACACCCGACTCCCCCGACGCGGCGCTCACCGCGGCCGCCGAGGCCGCGCACACCGCCTATGCCCAGGCCCGCGCCACCCATGACCGGGCCGCGCTCGCCGAGACCGTCGACGAGGGCGCGGACGGCACCCCGACCATGCGGATCGACCGCATCGTCGAGGACGCCGTGCTGCGCGCGCTGGAGCCCCACCACGTCAACGTCCTGTCCGAGGAGAGCGGCTGGATCGACAAGGGCAGTGAGGTCTCCCTGGTCATCGACCCGCTGGACGGCTCGGCGAACGGGGCGGCCGGGGTTCCGCTGACCGCGTTCGCCGGGGCCGTCGCGATCGCCGGTGAGTTCACCGAGGCGTACACGGTGTGGCTGGACACCGGCCGGTCCTGGTGGGCGCACCGCGACGTGCCGACGCCGTACCGCACCTCGGGACGCACGGAGCTGGCCGGTGCCGCGCTGTCGCTGCTGCGTCCGCACACCGCCGAGCCGGGCCCGGCCGCGGCCTGGTGGGCAGCGGCCTCTCGGGCCGCGCGGGTGCGCATCCTGTCCACCACCTGCCTGGAGGCGGCCCTGGTCGCGGAGGGCGCCACCGACGCCTTCGCGGACGCCTGTTCGGACACGCACCGGCTCGTCGACCTGGCCGCCGCGGCGGTGATGGTGACCCGGGCCGGCGGCGCGGTGCTGGACGTGCGGGGCCGGCCGCTGGAGTTCGACACCGATCTGACCCGCCGCTGGTCGGGGGTGGTGGCGGCGACGCCGGAGCTGGGACGGGAACTGGCGGACACCCTCCGTACGGCGGCGGACGCGGCGACGGCCCGGTCCTGATCCGCGGCGGCCGGCGCGGCTCCGGCCGGACGGCGCGCGGGTCGGCTGATCGTGCGCGGCGACCGGGAGGACATGACCACCGGCATCGCCCTCGACCTGGCCGGGGACCGCTGGGCCGCCTGACCGCGCCGGTCGGACCGGGCGGCGCCGGGGCCGTCCGGTCCGAGCCGGCGCGGTCACGTCCCGCAGCCGGTCCCGGTACGTTCCACCAGGTCCTTGAGCCGGGCCAGGTCGGCGGCGACCATGTCGGCGTCCCGCTGGAACTCGGCGTCGCTCATGCCCGGCCGGCGGCGCAGGGTGAACACCACCTCGCTGCCGGTGCCGTCCGGGATCACGCGGAGCGGGTTGTGGACGGTCTCCCCCGAGGGCAGCGTGACGTCGTGGTCGAGGACGCCCAGGTCGTTGGCGGGCACGAAGGCCACCACGACGCGGCCCATCGGGGAGGACGGTGCGACCCACCGGCCGTCCGTCTCCTCGATGGACTCGCCCAGCCCGCGTGCCCACGCGGGCAGGTTGGCCGGGTTCGAGGCGTAGGCGTAGACGTCCGCCACGGGACGGTCGACGTGGATGCCGAGGTGACGGGATTCCCCGCGGATGTGCTCCATGGCAGCGACCGTAGCGGGCCGGCGGACGGTCTTCTTGAACGAATCGGACCGGCCGGCCCGCGGGCGCCGGCCCGCGGTCCGTGCTGTCCTGCGGTCCGTGCTGTCCCGCGGTCACTTCGCGGCCGCGGGAACGAGGGAGCCCCACCGGATCCGCGTCGCCGACAGGCAGACGATCAGCGCCGAGACGGCCACCGCCGCCATGCCCGGGACGAGTCCGGCCGCGCCCGCGATGAAGCCGATCAGGGCCGGGCCGACGAGCAGCCCGGTGGTGCCCATCGCGGCCACCAGCGCCAGGGCGTCGGAGCCCTTCGCCGCCGCGGCGACGTACACGCACGGCGTGACGGCCGCCGCGCCCAGACCCACGCAGGCGAAACCGGCCAGCGTGGGCACCACTCCGCCGGCCAGCAGGGCGAGCGCGAGCCCGATGCCGGCCACCGCGCTGCCGACGCGCACGACGCGCCCGTCGCCCCACCGGGTGCGCCAGCGGTCGGCGAAGACACGGGCCACCAGCATCATCCCCGAGACGACGGCGATGCCCATCGGCGCGAGTGTCCCGGACGCCTTCGCGACGTCCTTCATGTAGAGCGCGGACCAGTCGTTCATCGCGCCCTCGGTCACGGTGCCGAACACCATGGCGCACCCCATCCACAGCGTCATGCGCGACGGCACGGTCAGCGCCGAGCGGCCCCTCTTCGCGCCCTCGGGTGCCTGCGCGCCCGGGGCTTCGCCCGCCGCCTCGGCCGGCTGCGGCTCCCCGTCGGTGAGCAGCCCCGGCCGGGCGTACGCGAGCAGCAGCACCAGCAGGACGACGGCGGCCCCGAAGTGCGCGGTGAGGGCCGACGTCACGAGGTTGACCCCGGACGCCAGCAGGGCCGCGCCGAGCAGTCCGGCGCTGAAGGTGGCGTGCAGTTGGGCCATGGCGGTGCGCTGGAACCTCGTCTCCAGTGCGGCGCCCTGCGCGTTCATGGCGACGTTCAGCGCCCCCACGCCGACGCCGTCGCAGCAGATGACCAGCAGGGCCACCGGATAGTTCGGCACCACCGACAGGAGCACCAGCACGGCCGCCAGCAGCAGGGCCGACGCGAGGGCCAGCCGCCGGGAGCCCAGCCGCCGCATGAGGTACGCGACGAGCGGGAAGGAGGCCGCGGCCCCCGCGCCGCAGGCCATCAGCAGCAGGCCCAGCTCCGTCTCGGACAGGCCGAGCCGGGCCTTCAGCGTGGGCAGCCGCGCCGCCCAGGTGGCGTACTGGAAGCCGAGGATGCAGAACAGTGCGGCGATGGCCCACTTGGCGCGGCGCGCCTCGGCACCGGCGCGGAACCCGTTCATCAACCCGCTTCCTCCCCTTCGAGGGCCCGGCTCGCGTGCACCCCTGTCGACATGTAGACGGCGTTCGTGCCGTACCCCGGCGGGACGTGGACCTCGGGATGCGGCCGGTAGCCGTGCGCCCGCCAGAAACCCTCCATCCCGTCGATGGCGACCAGGGAGATCCGCTCGTACCTCCGCGTGGCGGCGACCTCCGTGAGATGGCGCAGCAGCCGCAGCCCGAGGCCCCTGCCGCGCAGCGGCCCGGCGACGACGATGTCGTGCAGATGGAGGTTGCGGGTGTGGAAGGTCAGTTCCTCCGGCCGGCTCAGGTCCGGGTAACGGAACATCGGGTAGGGCAGGGCGAGCACATAGCCCGCGATCCGGCCGTCGAGGTCGAGGACGAAGCAGGTGCCGGGCGAGATCCGGCCCCTGGACTCCAGGGCGGCCTGGCCCTCCGTGAGCGAACTGCCCGCGTAGGCGTCCGCCTCCAGGGCGGCGACCTGCGGCCAGTCGGCGTCGGCGACGGTACGGATGCGCAGCGGGTGGCCGGTCACCGCGTCCCCTCCACGGCCTTGGCGGGCCCGTCGTGTCCGTCGCGCGTCCAGGTGTGGGGCAGCGGGCGGAATCCGTTGAATCCCCGGGTGGTGTAGCTGGTGGCGTAGGCGCCGACGGACAGGATCCACACGGGGTCCCCCGAGGCGACGGCCGCGGGCACGGGTGTCCCCTGGTGCCGGGTGCCGTAGGCGTCGTCGCTGTCGCAGGTGGGTCCCGCGATCACCGCCGGCACCCGGTCCCCGCCGGGGTGGCCGGGGAAGACGAGGCGGTAGCGGAGTTGGTCCATCTCGTAGAGGCCGTTGAACTTGCCGCAGCTCAGGTACAGCCAGTGCGCCGTCTCGCCGCCCGGCTGCTCCCGGGATGTCAGCCGGTACACGTGCGCGCGGATGGCGCCGTGGTCGGCCACCAGGTGGCGGCCGGGCTCGATGACGAAGCCGAGGGGGGCGGGGCTGAGGTTCCTGAGCTGTTCCATGCCGTCGCGGATGACGGCGAACATCTTGTCCAGCGGCGGTTCGAGCGGGCGGCCCTGCCGGTCGAGGTAGCCGAGCGCGGGCAGTCCCCCGCCGAGGTTGACGTGATCCAGCACGATGCCCGCCGTGCCGAGCGCGGCCATCGCGTCGCAGAGCGAGTCGAACGCCTGCCGCCAGGCGTCGGCCGTCATCTGCTGCGAGCCGACGTGCACGGACAGTCCGGCCGGTACGAGGCCGGCCGCCCGTGCCGCGGTCAGTACCCGTACGGCGGCGTCCTGCCCGCAGCCGAACTTCCGGCCGAGGCCCCACAGGGCCCCTTCGCCACTGGTGGTGAGGCGGCAGAAGACCCGGGAGCCGGGCGCGTGCGCGGCGATGGCCGCGACGTCCTGGAGGCTGTCGGTGGCGAAGGTCCGCACCCCGAGCCGGTACGCCTCGGCCAGGTCCGCGTCGGACTTCACGGTGTTTCCGTAGTGGATCCGGTCGGCGGGCACTCCGGTTCCCAGGGCCTGGGCTATCTCGGCGGGACTGGCGGCGTCGAAGCCGGCACCGCGGTCGGCGAGGCAGTTCAGCACCTCTTCGACGGGGCACGCCTTGAGCGCGAAGCGCACAGCGATTCCGGGCAGTTCCCGTACCAGTTGGTCGTACTGGCCCTCGATCCCGGTCAGGTCGAAGACGATGCGGTCCGAGGTCGCGGCGGCGAGGGCGGACGCCAGCCGCGCGGGCAGCTGAGCGTTCACCCGCCCGCGCTCCCGAAGCCGCGGTCCCCGGCCGCCGCCACGAGCGGGGCCCAGGCGCCGGTCAGCAGCGCGAACTCCTCGATGTCCCGTTCGGCCTCGTCGAGGAGCTGGTCGCGCCGGGCGGCCAACTGGTCGGCGAACGCCTCGTACCGGCCGCCCAGTTTGCGGTAGGAGGTGTCGACGCGGTCGAGTCGCCACTCGTTCTCGGAGCGGTCCTGTCCGGTGCTCTCGCGCAGGAAGGCCACGACGGTGTCGGGCCGCACGCGCCCCTGGCCGTCGAGCAGTGTCTCGCCCGCCGCCGCCATCCTGGCGTAGACGAAGTTGAAGTACAGCATGGACAGCAGGAACTTCACGAACCGCGTCTGGTAGGCGGTGAACCCGGCGTCGGTGCGGCGTTCCGGGGTGTAGTAGTTCTCGATGGTGCGGTTGTGCAGTACACCGGGCAGCGCGGCGTCGTGGACCAGGTGGATGAGGAAGTAGTCGCTGCCGATGGTGCTGGTCGCCGGCGGCAGCGGTACGCGCTCGTACACCTCGTGGTCGAAGCTGATGTTGCACATGTCGACGCGCATCGGGTCGACCACGGTGAGCGTCGAGTGGTCCCCGGTGAACCGCGCCGACCCGGCACCGGTGAACGACTCCTCGACCAGTTGCCGCTTGCTCTCGTCGGGCCAGTCGACGGGCGCCCACAGGCTCACGACGTCGTGGTAGACGCCCTTGTCGAGCCGGGCGATCTCGCCGATGTCGACGGACAGTTCGCCGATGAAGGAGGAGCCCACCATGGACACGGTCCGCGGGGCGAGGGCCGGATCGAGGAGTGTCTCGGTCACGTCCTCGGACGCGTCGGCGGCGGTCTTGCCCAGCGACAGCAGTTCGTGGTGGACGGGGAAGACCGTGGCTCCGTCCAGGACCTGGTAGGTGCTGTCGGAGTCCCTGCGGTGCACGGACCGGCAGCCGAGCGCGGCGGCGATCAGGAAGGCCCGGTCGGTGCAGGCGCCGTAGGAGACGTCGGCCGGCAGCAGGAGCCGGAGCACGGTCTCGGGCTCGGCGACGCCGGACCGCCGGATCACGCTGCGCAGGAAGTCCCGCTGCGCCGCCTCGTCGACGTGGTGCACGACGACGTTCGCCGCGGCCGGGAGGTCCGCCGCGGCGCGGGCGTGGCCGGACCGGGTGGCGTCGTCGGCGGAGTCGAGGATCAGCAGGTGGACCTCGACGCCGAAGTGGCGGGCCGCGTACGCCGCCTCCTCGCCGATGGCGGCGATGGTGGTGGAGCACTCACGGTTCGTGGGGAGGGCGAGGCAGATCCGGTCGGGGCGACTCGCGCGGTTCACTCGGCGCCCGCCCGTCCGCTCCAGGGGTCGAGGCCCAGCAGGTTCCGGCCCAGGCCGTCGAGGGTGGCGGCGCCGTAACGGAGCGCTTCGGGCTGGTGCGCGTCGCCGAGCAGGGTGGCGTTCCAGTCCGGGGTGCTCAGCGTCCGCCACGACTCGACCCGCGAGTTCCGCAGCGTCTCGTGCTCTTCCAGGGCGGGCATCATCGACAGGTACTGGCAGGCCCGGACACCGTTGTCGGAGCTGTTGGGCGCCACGCCGTGCGCCAGCATGCCGTTGAAGATCAGCAGGTCGCCGGCCTGGAGTTCGGGACGGACGACCGGGAACTCCGCGCGGTCGATCCTCGGCCTGATCGGGTCGCGGTCCGCGGGCTGCGCCAGCCGCCACTCCTCGAACCGGTGGAACAGCCCGGGTGCGCACTGGAAGCCACCCAGCTCGGGCTGGGTGTCGTTGAGGGCGATGATGCCCTGCACGCGCTGCGGCAGCACCCCGAGGGTGGTGTCGACGTCCCAGTGCAGCTCGATGTCGAAGCCCTCGTCGGTGGGTGCGATGAGGGAGCGGGACCGGTTGCCCCGGTTGGGCGGGTTGAGGTTGAGCCGGTCGAGGGTGACCCACAGTTCCTCGCAGTCCCAGACGTCGACGAAGGCGTCGTAGACGCGCTGGGTCTGCCGGCTGTCCCAGAGGAGCTGGTGGTGGTAAGCCTCGACGAAGCCGTAGACGTGCAGGTCGCGGTCGAGGTCCGAGCGGAACTCGCGCTCCTCATACCAGGTTTCGGGCCGGTCGGGGTCCAGGCCCTGGAATTCCCAGGCGAATTCGAGCAGGCTCTTCGCCGCGCCCGGCGAGATGGCGTTCCGGACGACGACGTATCCGTACGTCTGCCAGAAGGCGTAGTCCTGCTCGGACAGCACGCGCAGCGGCCGGGACTTGTCGATGTGTCTCAGCGGAGTCTGGGCGAGGTAGGTCTCGCCGTCCGCGCTGAAGTAGGGGCGCTCGGAAGCGGCGCGGTACAGATAGGGGGCAGGCGTCGGCATGCAATCACTCCAGGGATCGAGTTCTTCAGCGGCCGAGTGGCTGAACCCCAGATCGCCACGATGATCGAACTGAGGTTCCCTCAACTTGGACTAGACCACTTGCCGGTGTCAACGCGCTCCGGCCGAAGCTGCCGCCAAGTGCCTGCGAACTGCCGGTGGTCGGGGCGACGGCGACCGGCGGCCGTCCGGTCCGTGGCCGGCCCGCCGCAGCCGCCTACGCTGCGGCGCGGGGTGGCGGACGCCGACGTGGTACGGGCATGCCGACGGGGCCCCTGCGGCGCGGCCGTGCCGCGGGGCCCCTGACGCAGGGGTCCGAGGTCAGGCCGCGACGATCCGCTCGGCCGCGGCCGCGCCGCAGACCTGGGCGGCCCCGTGCGTCGCGATGTACAGGGCGCCGCGCGGAGTGGACTGGGGGATGCCCATCTCCACCACGATCGTGTCCGGGCGGGCGGCGAGCAGCACGTCCAGCGCTCGGCGCATCCACGGGTGCCGGTGCTCGTCCCTGACCACCGCGACGACCCGCCGGTCCCGGGCCGAGGCGAGCGCCGCGGTGCCCGCGTCCGCCCCGGTGAAGCAGCCGCTGACGGTGCCCGGCAGCAGTCGCTCCAGTTCAGCGGCGACTCCCCACGGGGTCACGTCCCCGACGGCGATGTTCGGCTCGGGACTGAACGTGGCGACGTACACGGGCCCGTCGACCGCCGGCGCGGCCGTCCCACGCCGCACGCTGAGCGCGCGGCGCGCGGCGACGAGTCCGACCTCCGGGTCCGCCACCGCCTCCGCCCGCGCCGTCCGCCGCGCCTGCACGGTCCAGTGGGCCAGCCTGCGCACCCTGGCGGCGGCGTCGGCGAGCCGTTCCTCCGGGAGTTCGCCGCTGACGACGGCCGCCACCAGGGCGTCGCGCATCTTCAGCACGGTGCCCTCGTCACACAGGCCGCCACCCACGCAGATCGCGTCGGCGCCCGCCGCGATCGCCAGTACCACCCCGTGCTCCAGGCCGTACGCCTCGGAGATGGCCCGCATCTCGATGCCGTCGGTGACGATCAGTCCGTCGTAGCCCAGTTCGTCGCGGAGCAGGCCGGTGAGGATGCGGTGCGACAGGGTCCCGGGGCGTTCCGGGTCCAGCGCCGGGACCAGGATGTGCGCGCTCATCACGGCCTTCGTACCGGCCTCGATGGCGGCGCGGAACGGCACCAGTTCGCGCCGGCGCAGCGTCTCCTCGTCGACGTCGATGCGCGGGACGGCGTGGTGGGAGTCCACGTTGGTGTCGCCGTGCCCCGGGAAGTGTTTGGTCGACGCCGCGACACCGCTGGACTGCAGGCCCTGGACGTACGCCGCGGTGTGCCGCGCCACCAGTTCGGTGTCCGCGCCGAAAGCGCGTACGCCGATGACCGGGTTGTCGGGGTTGGCGTTGACGTCCGCGGACGGCGCCCAGTTGAGATTGACACCGCAGTCGGCGAGCCGCCGTCCCAGTTCGCGGGCGACGCGCCGGGTGAGGTCCGGGTCGTCGACCGCGCCGAGCGCGTGGTTGCCGGGGAACGCGGAGCCCGTGTGCACGTCGAGGCGGGTGACGTCACCGCTCTCCTCGTCGATGGCCACCAGCAGATCGTCCCGTTCCGACCGCAACTGGCCGGTGAGGGCGGCCACCTGTTCCTCGCTGACCACATTGCGGCCGAACAGGGCCACGGAGGCCAGACCTTCTCCGACCCGCCGGCGCACCCAGTCCGGTGCTGCGGTGCCGGCGAACCCCGGCTGCAGCACCGCAAGGGCATCGCGGGTGAGGGTCTCGTTACCGGTGGCAACAGTGATCATCGGAAGCGTCATCCCTTCACGGCACCGGTGGGCAGGCCGGACGGAGCCGCGTGTTGCAGAGGTGGAAAAATTTGCAGAAGACTCAGAAATCGGGCGGGAAGAAGTCAGATGGGCGACCGGACGGCACAGGGCACACCACCGCGACGGCCGGACCGCGCGGTGCCTCCTCCTCCCTCGGGCTCCCTCGGGGTTGCCACCGACCCGCTCCCGGCGGTGGACCGCGCACGCCGCCACCGCGTGCGGGCGCAACCCGTCACGCTAATGGTGTAGACCTGCAAGAGGGAGCTTGGCCTAGACTTTTGGGCAGCGTCAAGGTCACCAGGGGGTCGAACTCGACCATTTGGCGAAGAAAGTCACACCGGACACGGCTACGGACCGCATTCTTCATCTGGACTAGACCATAGACCGGTTGGAGGTTATAACGGGGTCCGTCGACCGAGCCGGGAAGGCAGTCCATGACCACCGACGTCAGCAGCAGCCCGCTCCGCAGGGCCGCGCCCGGCCGCGCGGCGCGCGTCCCGAAGTACTACACGATCAAGCAGCAGGTGCTGGAGATCACGGATGCGCTGAAGCCCGGCTCGCGCATGCCCGCCGAGCGATTGCTCGCCCTCCGGCTCGACACCTCTCGCACCACGGTCCGGCAGGCCATCCAGGAACTCGTGGGTGAGGGCCGGCTCGACCGCGTCCAGGGCAAGGGGACGTTCGTCGCCCGGCCCAAGCTCTACCGCACCCTCCTGCTCACCTCACACACCGAGGACATGCATGCCCAGGGCCTCGAACCCGCCTCGCGGGTGCTGGACGTCCGCCATGTCGAGGCGGACGAGAAGCTGTCGGGCCTGCTCGGCGTCACCACCGGCGAGAGCGTGCTGCGCGTCGAGCGGCTGCGGCTGGCGAACGGCGAGCCCATGGCCATCGAGACGACCCACCTGTCCGCCCGGCGCTTCCCCGAACTGCACGGTTCGCTGGCCAGGTACAGGTCGCTGTACACCGCTCTCGCCGAGGTGTACGGAGTACGCCTGGCGGAGGCCGAGGAGGTCATCGAGACCTCCCTCGCCACGCCTCGCGAGGCCGCGCTCCTCGCCACCGAGGTGGGTCTGCCGATGCTGCTGCTGTCCCGTCACTCCTGGGACGCGCACGGCACACCGGTGGAATGGGTCCGCTCGGTGTACCGCGGCTCCCGCTACAAGTTCACCGTGATGCTGACGCCACCGACGGGCTGACCGCCCGGCGGACTCGACCCGTCACCGCCCGCCGCCCCCGGCCCCCGCACGTCGCCACGCGGTCTCCCCCTCCGACTCCCCGGCTCCGCACGTTCAAGGACGCCGCCGACGTACCGTCCTCCCTCCCCCCCTTCACCGACCTCGCTCTGGAGACGGTCCTGTCCGGCCCCAGACCCGACGCACCTCCCCGCACGGCGAGCACCAGGCGGCTTGCCGCGGGCTCACCACCCGCCCGGCGTCCGGACGCCGGGGCAGCACCGAACGACGAAATGGGCGTGAAGTGAGCGATACAAGCACGGTGGACGCGCTGGCGGCGGCGTTGGTCGACGCGCGCGAGGCCGCCTGCCTCACCCAGGAGGACCTCGCGGAGAAATCGGGGCTCAGCGTGCGGGCCATCCGCAACCTGGAGACCGGCCACACCGCACGGCCCCGGAAGCAGTCCCTGCTCCTGCTCGCCAAGGCCCTCGGTCTGTCCCCCGCGGAGGTGGCCCGGCTGCTGCGCACACCCCGCACCGAGAACCGCCCCGAGCGGCCGTCCTGGCTGCTGCCCGCGGAACTGCCCGCGGCCCCGGTCGGCCGGCTGGTGGGACGGGAGCGGACCGCCACCTCCCTGCGGGCCCACCTCGCCGTGCGACCGGCCCGCGGCCACGGACGGCCCGCGGTCGTCGTCGGACCTCCCGGCGCGGGCAAGACCTCCCTGGTGCTGGAGGTGGCACACGGCGTACGCGATCTGTTCCCGGACGGACAGGTCTTCGTCGATCTGCATCCGGCGGCCACCGACCCGTTCACACCCGACAAGCTCGTACGCCGCATCCTGCGCTCGCTCGGCGGCGTACCCGCCGCGGAGAACCCGGAGGAGGCGAGAGCCCAACTGCGGGACGCGCTGAGCCGAAGACACGTCCTGGTGGTCCTCGACAACGTGGACAGCGAGGCGCAGGTACGGCCGCTGCTGGTGGACGACGCCCGCAGCGCGGTCCTGGTCGCCGCGCGACGTGAACTGACCGCGCTGCCCGCGCAGGTGCGGCACCTGATCGGGGCGCTCGGCGCCCGGGACGCCCACCAGTTGCTGGAGGACCTGGTGGGGACCGTGCGCACCCGCGCGGAGCCGTCGGCCGCGACGAGCATCGTGCGCTCCTGCGGACGGCTGCCACTGGCCCTGCACATCGCCGGCCTGTGGCTGTCGGCACGGCCGCACCGGACACTCCGCGACCTCGCCGACCGGCTGGTGGACGAGCGGAACCGCATGCCGTTCCTGCGCGTCGGAGACCTGTCGCTGGAGGCGAGCGTGGCGGCCTGCCACCGGGTGTTACCCGCCCCCATCGCGGCGTCGCTGCGCCGGCTCGGCGCGGTGCGCGGCGACTTCGGCGTCGAGGACGTGGCCGGCCGTGCCGCACCGTCCCGGCAACTGGCCGTGGACCTCCTCGACGAACTGCAAAGCCGCCAGGTCACGTATGTCAGCGAGGTCCGCGGGAACGGACAGGTCCGCTACCGCTTGCACGACGCGGTGCGGCTGTACGTGGCGCACTGCTGCGCGGGCCCGGCGGACGGCGACGGCCGCCCGGCGGGCCATGTCTGGCTCCCCCGCCAGACGGGGCGCACCCAGCACCGGATCCAGCGGCTGCGCCACGTCACATGAACCCCGCGGTCCGGCCCGCCCGCACGGCCGCACGGGCCGGGTCCGAACCGTCCGCCGTACGGTCCTCGGTGACCGTGTCACCGGGGCATGGCACCATCGCCGGAGGAGCCAGGGAGGTGCCCGTGCAACTGCGCAACGTCTCGGTGGACGATGTCGACGCGTACATTCGGATGCGGTGCGATCCCGTCATGATGGCCGACCTGGGCGGCCCCCTGCCGCGGGCAGGCATGGCGGACAAGGTCCGGCGGGACGCCCGGCAGGCCGCGGCGGACCTCGCCTGGCTCAAGATGATCGTCCCCGATCCGGACGTCCCGGACGTGGTGGCGGGGACCGTGACGCTGTGGTCCCATGACGGCGAGAGCGGACCGGTCTCCGAGATCGGGTGGATGGTGCTGCCGGAGTTCCAGGGGCAGGGGCTGGCCAAACGCGCCGTGCGCACCTTGCTCGAACAGGCCCGGGACCAGGACCGGTGGGGTGTCGTGCACGCCTTCCCGGCGACGGGGAACGCGGCGTCGAACGGCATCTGCCGCTCGGTCGGCTTCCGGTTCGTCTCGGAGGTCGACGTCACCTTCGCGGGCCGCGTCCTGAGAACCCGTCACTGGGCCATCACTCCGCGCACGGATCTGAACTGAGGACGGCGCGGTGCGGACGGGCCGCGTCGCCGCGGCCGCCAGCCCGCCCCGCCGCGGCCGCCGGCCCGCCCCGCCCGGTGACTACGCCTGCTGCGGAAGGCGGTAGACCGACACATGAGAACGTGACTCGTCGGTGAACTCGGCGCCCGACCAGTCCGCGTGCCTGGCCTCCAGCTCGAACCCGGCCAACTGGGCCATGAGGTCCAGTTCGGCCGGCCAGATGTAGCGGTGCGGGCTGCGGTCCAGCCGCGCCTGGCCGGTCTCGTCGAAGTGGAAGTGATGGGAGACGACTCGCTGGCGCAGCACGTCATAGGTGTCCAGGCCCAGATAGCCGGGTTCCGAGTGCCAGACGGTCGCCGCCTGGCCCGGCGGGAGCTTGCGCAGTTCGGGTACCCACAGCTCGATCACGAACCGGCCGCCGGGCCCGAGGTGGCGGGCCGCGTTACGGAAGCACTCGACCTGCTCGGCCTGGGTGAGCAGGTTGGAGATCGTGTTGTAGACCAGATAGACGAGGGTGTATGCGCCGGGGGCGACAGTGGTCGCCATGTCCCCCATGACCACCGGGATGGTCGCCTCGTCCGCCTTCGCACGCAGGCGCGCCACCATCGGCGGTGACAACTCGATGCCGGTGACCGGTACGCCGCGCGCCGCGAGCGGGACGGCCACCCGACCGGTGCCGATGGCGAATTCGAGGGCCGCGCCGTCACCCGCGAGCCCGGCGAGACGCTCCACGGTCGGCGCCAGGACCTCCGGCGCGAACATACCGGTACCCGGTGTGTCGTACCGCTGAGCGGTGTCGGCGTCGTAGATCTGCTGCGGTCCGTCCGTCTCCTCCTGCATTCCGCCAACGTTCGCGCCCCGCAGGGCCGATGTCCAACGAATATCCACCGGCGACGAGCACCGGACCGCCACGGATGAGGGGGCACGCTTGTCCGGGCGGGCCGCCGCGCAGAACACTGACCTGGTGACAGACGAGGTGACCCAGCAGCTTCTCGACCGTTTCGTCGGCGCCCTGTGCGCCCTGCCGTCGCTGATCGCCGTATGGGCGCACGGCTCACTGGCCGGCGGCGACCACCGGCCGGGGATCAGCGACCTCGACCTGATCGCGGTGGTCGCCGAGCCGTGCACGGCCGCGGAGGAGGAGCAGTTGGCCGCCCTCCACCGGGACCTGGCGACAGCCTTCCCGTCGGCGTCCGCGCTGCACTGCGGCTACGTCGTGGCGGACACGTGGGGCGACCACACCCGCCGCCATCTCACCTGGGCGCACGAGGAGCTGATGCGCCGGCCGGTCACCGCGGTGACCCGTTGCGAACTGCTCCGGTTCGGCAAGGTCCTGTACGGGCCACCGCCTGCCGGGCTGCTGCCACCCGTCACGGACCGCCAACTCGCCGACTTCGTCGTCGACGACCTCTCGTCCTTCTGGCGCCCCGCCCTGGACCACCCGGACCGGTGGCTCCGGGACGTCTGGGTCGACCTGGGACTGCTCACCCTGGCCCGGGCGCATGTCACGCTGCGCACCGGACGGCTGATCACCAAGTCCGAGGCGCTCGACGTCCTGAGGGACCTGAACGCCCCGGCGGACGTGGTCGAGGACATCAGGCGACGCCGGTACGGTCCGCCGGCTCCCGCCCCCGCCCCCGCACCGTGGGCCTCGCGCCGAGCGGAACTCACCCGTGTCTTCCTCCGCCGCGCGATCGAGGACGTGGTGGCCGGCCACCGCCCGTAGCGGCCCGGTGCCGGGGGGCCGCGGTGCCGGGTGGCCGCGGTGCCGGAGCGGTCCCGCTCGCCCACGTACCCTGGCCCCGTGCCACCCTCCCGTCTGCATCGCGTCGCCGTCCTCGTGCTCGACGGGGCGAAACCGCTCGACGTCGGGATTCCCGCGCAGGTGTTCACGACCCGTGCGAGCATGCCCTACGAGGTGCGGGTGTGCGGCGCGGAGCCGGGCCTCGTGACCGGCGGCGACGGGCTCTCGTACCACGTCGCGCACGGCCTCGACACGCTCGCGTGGGCCGACATCGCCTTCGTCCCCGGCTATCGCTTCCCGGACCGTGACGACCCGCCGCGGGCCGTCGTGGACGCCCTGGTCGCCGCCCACGACCGGGGCGCGCGGCTCGCCGCCATCTCGACGGGTGCCTTCGCGCTCGCCGCCACGGGTCTGCTCGACGGCAAACGGGCCACGACACACTGGCACTACACACGGGCGCTCGCGGCGAAACACCCGCTCGTCCAGGTCGACGAGAACGTGCTGTTCGTCGACGAGGGCGATGTACTGACATCCGCGGGGGCCGCCTCCGGCATCGACCTGTGTCTGCACATCCTGCGCCGCGACCTCGGCGTGGCGGCGTCCAACCACGCGGCCCGGCGGCTGGTCGCGGCCCCCTACCGCAGCGGCGGCCAGGCCCAGTACGTGCCGCGCAGCCTGCCGGAACCGCTCGGCGAGCGGTTCGCCGCCACCCGCGAGTGGGCCCTGCACCGGCTGGACGAGCACCTGACCCTAGAGGTGCTCGCCCGGCACGCGGCGGTGTCCCCCCGCACGTTCTCCCGGCGTTTCGTCGAGGACACCGGGTACACGCCGATGCAGTGGGTCATGCGCGCCCGTATCGATCTCGCCCGGGAACTGCTCGAACGTTCGCAGCGGAGCGTCGAGCAGATCGCCGCCGAGGTCGGTCTCGGCACCGGCACCAATCTCCGGCTGCACTTCCAGCGCATTCTCGGCACCACGCCGAGTGAATACCGGCGCACCTTCACCCAGGGCGAATGATCCGCCGCCGCGTGGCGTGATCCTTACGAACCGTGGCACTCCCGCCGCTGCCGTCGCGGGCCGCCGCGCGCGAGGCTGACCGGGAGACGAAGGGAAACCCATCATGACCCGTATCGCCGTCAACGGATTCGGCCGTATCGGACGCAATGTGCTGCGCGCGCTGCTGGAACGCGACAGCGACCTCGATGTCGTCGCCGTCAACGACCTCACGGAGCCCGCCACGCTCGCGCGGCTCCTCGCCTACGACACGACGGCCGGGCGGCTCGGCCGGCCCGTGAGCGTCGACGGGGACACCCTCGTCGTCGACGGCCGCCGTATCAAGGTGCTCGCCGAACGTGAGCCGGCGAAGCTGCCGTGGGCCGAACTCGGTGTGGACATCGTGCTGGAGGCGACGGGCCGCTTCGCCTCGGCCGCCGCGGCCCGCGCGCATCTCACCGCGGGCGCGGCCAAGGTGCTCGTCAGCGCGCCGTCGGACGGCGCCGACGTGACGCTCGCGTTCGGCGTGAACACCGACGCCTACGACCCGGCCGCGCACACGATCGTCTCGAACGCCTCGTGCACCACCAACGCGCTCGCCCCGCTGGCCTCGGTGCTCGACGGGCTCGCCGGCATCGAGCACGGGTTCATGACGACGGTGCACGCCTACACGCAGGAGCAGAATCTTCAGGACGGTCCGCACCGCGACGCCCGCCGAGCCCGTGCCGCGGCGGTGAACATCGTGCCGACCACGACGGGTGCCGCCAAGGCGATCGGCCTCGTGCTGCCGAACCTCGACGGCAAGCTGTCGGGCGACTCGATCCGGGTGCCGGTGCCGGTGGGCTCGATCGTCGAACTCAACACGACCGTCAGCCGTGAGGTGACCCGCGACGAGGTGCTGGCGGCGTACCGGGCCGCGGCCCAGGGGCCGCTCGCCGGCGTCCTCGAATACTCGGACGACCCGCTCGTGTCGTCCGACATCACCGGCAACCCGGCCTCGTCCATCTTCGACTCGGCTCTCACCCGCGTCGACGGCCGCCACGTCAAGGTGGTCGCCTGGTACGACAACGAGTGGGGCTTCTCGAACCGTGTGATCGACACGCTCGAACTCCTCGCCACCCGCTGAGCCGGCGGGCCGGAGACGGTCGGTTCCCCCGCCGAGGCGGCGTACGTGGACGGCCCCGGGCCCGGGAGCGGACCGGGCCGTCAGCGGCCTGGCTCCGCCGGGGCTTCGAAGGCGATCCAGACATCGGGCGGCGACTCCGGTCTGCCGGGCACCGGCCTGGGCTCCTCCGTCCAGGCGTCACCGGCGATCTCCGCTGCCACGCGCCGCCAGAAACGCACGGCGGGGGTGTTGTCGGCCTGGAAGGCGACCTCCCAGGGCCCGGGATGCCTGGAGATCACCTCCTGCACGGCGCGCAGCCCGACTCCGGCACGCCGCGCACCGCTCACGACGAAGAAGCTGTTCAAGACGCGCGGTACGTCGTTCAGACCGCGTACGAAGGCGAGTCCGACGGGACGGTCGGCGCTCTCCAGCAGGTACGGAGCCCAGCCGGGGTCCGTGAGTGCCGCGTCCAGCCGGTCGCTGCGGAAGGTGCCGTCCGGTTGCGGCAGGACGCCGGAGAGTCCGGCCAGGTCGTGGCGGAACATCAGCCAGAGGCGTTCCAGGACAGGACGGTCGGCGGCATCGGCGAGGCGTACGGATACGTCGGGCATGAATCTCCCAGGTCGGAGGGGGAGGTGGGGGCCGGCGCCCGACACGGGCGGGATCGGCCGCCCGGTGGGCGCGGGACCGACGCGGATCGCGTCCAGGCAGGAACAGGCATGAAAAAAGCCTCCCTGGCGGGGCGAAGCCCGGCCGGGAAGGCGTACATACCGACCGTCACATTACCACCGGTCGGGTACGGGTCCTGCACGACATGTGGTCCGCGCCGCAACGCGGCGGGCGGCAGCCGCGGTTGAGGGCCGGGCTCCGGGGAGGCCGACCCTCATCGGGGAGCTACCTCCTCCAGCAGACCTGGTGCTCGGACACCCAGAACCTCTGTTTGTGTCCGTTGTGCTCAACGGTCACCCAGTGCCCGGACACGGTTTTGCAGTGCTCTCGGGCAGTCTCGGTGGTGATCGAGGACGTCGGTGCCGCACTGGCCGTACCCACGCCCGCGAGGACAGCTCCACCGGCCAGCAGCGCCGTGGTGACCCCCGCGCCCATGACTCGTACGGTTCGGCTGCGCATGGCTCACACCTTCTTCGCCTTTCGACATCGGGTTGTTCCCCCCTTCCAGCTTGCGAGGGGAGACCTGCGGCTGCATCTGGAGCGAGCGGGGCACACGGCAGGTGCCGTCCTCCACCCGGCACCGCGTGGTGGGGCCGGCTGCTATGTTCGCGACCACATGTGTGCCGTACCCGGTCGCCCCCGTAACCCCGGGACGGCACGAGGTAACCCCATGACGGCACGAGCAGGAGAGATCGCGTGACCACTCGGGTGTTCTTCGTGTCCGCCGCCATGGGTGCCTCGCTGCGGCAGGCCCGCTTCGACGACGGCGGCTCCATCGACAACGGCGGTGCGGAGCAGGCCCGTTCGGCGGCCCGGACGCTGCCCTCCGCCGCCCGCGTCCTCGCCTCGCCCGGCGTGCGCTGCCGGGAGACGGCCGCGGCACTCGGCCTCGACGCCGCGGTGGCGGCCCAGTTGGCGGGTCTCGACGTGGGGCGCTGGCGCGGGCGCACGCTGGAGGAGGTGAGGGCCGCCGAGCCGGAGGCCGTGGGCCGCTGGCTCGCCGACCCGGGCTCCGCGCCGCACGGGGGTGAGTCGGTGCGGGACTTGTGCGGACGGGTCGCGGGCTGGCTCGATGCCGTGGCGGGCACGGACGGCCGTACGCTCGCCGTGGTCGAACCGGAGATCGTACGGGCGGCCGTCGTCCACGCCCTGGGCATGCCCGTGGTGGCCTTCTGGCGCCTCGACGTCGCCCCGCTGACAGCGACCGAGCTGAGCGGCCGGGCCGGCCGCTGGAATGTCCGGCTGGGGCACCCGCTCGCCCGGTCGGAGGCCGGATAGCGGCTGGAGGCCCGACAGCGGCTGGAGTGGCGGGCGGAGCGGGCCCGTGAAAAAATCTTCGAAGCGCGTGTGACCTGCCGCACGCTCGTGTCGGGTACGTATTCCTGACGGCTGCACGGCACGCGGAGACCGACGGCTCGTGGGCCTCGTGCGACGGTCGCCCACGCTCGTTCTTCAGTTCTTCTTCGAAGGAGGAGAACATGGACCTGACGTTCGACCCGTCGGCCTTTCCACCCCTGGCGCTCGGATTCTTCGGCCTCGGCACCGGATATCTGATCTACGGACCGCACGAGTTGTTCGGATATCCCGAAAAGAGCGAATCGACGGATCGGGCCCTCGGTGTCTGGGGCGTGATGATGCCCGGTCTGTGCCAGTTCGTCGCGGGGCTCATCCTGTTCATCGGGCTGACCTGGTTCGAGGTCTTCACCAAGTCACCGCCGCTGTACATGGCCGCGCTGGCCTTCTCCGTGTACGGCGTCCACTGGTTCGCGCTCGGCATCAACCGTTATCGCGGAAATGAGCCTCGTACCAACGCCGGTATGTGCATCGCCTACTTGGTGGTGTCCGCGATGGGTGCCACCATCTTCTTCAGAGTCGGTGACTGGCCGGTGGGCCTGCTGTTCCTGGGCCTTTTCGCCGTCTATTTCTGGCACTTCTTCACCGTGATCGGCGTCAAGCCGGCCGAGCGCATCTACGGACTCTTCCACACCCTGACCGGCTGCTGGCTCATGTATCTCACCTACGCGGTCGCCGTGAACTCCTCTCTGGGCTACCACTGGCCGGTATAGGCGAGGGGCGGCTGAGGCCGGAAGTGCGTGGCGGGACCGGAGACCGACGGGTCTCCGGTCCCGTTGGGTTCGGAAAGCCGGACTTCCCCAACGGGCACGGGAGCGTCGTCGGTCACGTGCCCGGTTCGCGGAATCAACGCGCGGCCGGAACCGCCTTGCCGGCCGCGGCCGTCGCGGGCTTCGGATGCAGCAGCCGCTCGGCGAGTTCCCCGAAGGCCAGACCGAATCCGCCCCACAGGACGGCCTGGACGGCCAGGGCGGACAGCCGGAACCGCCACAACAGCGTGGCCGGGAAGCCCGCCGGCACCTCGTTCACGGACGGCAGGAACGCATACGCCAGTCCGATCACGAGGGCGAACGCGGCGACCGCCGTGACGGTGGCGTACCACGTGCCCAGCCGCGGGGTGAGCCGCTTGCCGAGGATCGCGGCGCCGATCGCGAGGAGCACGCCGAGCAGCATCATCAGGAAATACAGGGCGGTCCGCTTGCCGATGGTGTCGGGAGCGCCGACGGACGGCGGGTTGGCCGGGTACTTCAGGAACGGCACGACGTACACGGCGAGCAGCGCGCAGCCCGCCAGCAGCAGCGCGGTCGCCCGGGGGCCGAAGCGCCCGACGCGGCCGAGGGCGACGCAGAAGGCGAGCGCCGCGATGCCGCCGAAGGCGATGCCGTAGACGAGGACGCCGGTGGCGAGCCCCGCGGTGGACTGGAGGGAACGGGAGACGACCTCCGTTTCGTGCTCGTGGGCGTGGGCGTCCTCGAAGCCGATCGCCTTGTCGACGCTCGGCTCACCGAGGAAGTAGGCCACGATCAGGGCGAGTACACCGGCCGCGAGGCCGGCGAGCATGCCCCGCACGAGAAGGTTCCGTACGGTTTCGGAGTTCATGGGCGTGCGGTGTCCCCTCGCGTCAGTGGCAGGGGAAGCCGAGCAGGTGGCGGGCGTCGTGGACCCATTCGTGGACGTCCGTGCCGCTGAACACGGAGGTGGCGCCCTGCTCGGCGCCGACGAAGTACAGCAGGATCAGCATCAACAGGCCGAAGAAGACCGCCCAGGGCGCTATCGCCTTGAGCGGTACCTTGGCGGGGACGACCGGAGTGGTGGCTGTCGGCCGGGCGACGGTCTGCGCCATGGCAGGACCTCCTCTGGGAGCTCGCGTCCCATCTCGGTGGTGCACTGGACGACAGTCACGGGTCTGACTCACGAGCGGCCCGGGGGCCCTCACATACAGTGGCGCGACCGTGCCGGATTCCCACCGGCTTCCGTCGTACCGTCGTCGATATCGCACAGACCGTACCGCGCGGCGCGGGCCGGGCCAAGACCGCATCCGCCCGAGACGATCTCGGCCTCGCGGCGAAGGGCCCGGTTCACCGGGCCGCTTCGGGGCCTCCGCCGGGTCCGGCGAGCCCCAGTTCACGGTCGCCGAGCGGGGCGAAGAAGCGCTCCACGTCGGCGTCGGTGACCTCGGCGAGGGTGCCGGGGAACCAGCGCGGGGTGCGGTCCTTGTCGATGATCTGGGCCCGGATGCCCTCCACCAGGTCCGGGGTGCTCAGGGCCGCGCAGGAGACGCGGTACTCCTGGTCGAGGACCCGTTCCAGCGCCCCGAGCCGCCGGGCGCGGCGCAGCGCGGCCAGGGTCACCTTGAGTGCGGTGGGCGACCTGCCGAGCAGGGTGTCCGCCACGTCCCGCGCGGCCGGGTCGTGGTGGGTGAGCAGCCGGTGGAGGATCTCCTCGACAGTGCCCGCGGCGTAGCACGTGTCGATCCACTCCCGCTGTCCGGCCAGCTCGCTCGGCGGCGGCGGCTGTGCGTGGCGGGCGAGGACGGCCCGTACGGGCGCACGGGTGAGGTCGGCGAGGAGGCGCGGCAGGGCGGCGGAGGGTACGTAGTGGTCGGCGAGCCCGCACACCAGGGCGTCGGCAGCGCTGATCCGAGAGCCCGTCAGCGCCAGGTGGGCGCCCAGTTCGCCCGGTGCGCGGGCGAGCAGATGGGTGCCGCCGATGTCGGGGACGAAACCGATGCCGGTCTCGGGCATGGCGATCCGGGACCGCTCGGTGACGATCCGGACGCTGCCGTGCGCGGAGATGCCGACACCGCCGCCCATGACGATGCCGTCCATGACGGCGACGTACGGCTTGGGGTAGCGGGCGATGCGGGCGTTGAGGCGGTATTCGTCGCGCCAGAAGGCCGCCGAGGAGGCGCCGTCCCCGTCGCGGGCGTCGCCGTGGACGGCGCGGATGTCGCTGCCCGCGCACAGGCCGCGCTCCCCCGCACCGGCGATGACGACGATCCGGACGGCCGGGTCGCGCTCCCACACGGTGAGCGCCTCGTCGATGCGCCGCACCATCGCGTGGTTCAGCGCGTTGAGGGCCTGGGGCCGGTTGAGAGTGATGTGGGCTGCCTGCCCCGCGGTGTGCAGCAGAACGGGTTCCTCGGTGCCGGTCATCCGGACGTCTCCGTCGCTCCGCGGGCCTCGATGACACACATGATCTCGTGGGTTCCTTCTGCGTTGTGGTGGACACACAGGTCATGACGAGGTCTCCGCGGGAAGCGGGCCGGCCGGAACTCGATCACCGATCGCAGTGGCGGCGGGGCGACGCCGGATGCGCACGGCTCCCTCGCCATGGCTTCGATCGTCGCTCTCCCCCTCGGCGCAATGCAAAGCGTCACCGTCCGGAGGTGTCCGCTCACGGAGAGTGCTCCGCCGACGGCCGCGGCGGGCGCGGCCACCGCGGCTGCGGCCCGTGCGAGCGCTGCCCGGCTCCGTGCCGGGACGGCCGCCCGCTCGCGATGCCGACCGGGTGCGCCGGTCCGCCGGCCTGCCGGTTCGGGATGTGACACGGTCGCGGCGGCGTGATGGCATGGGCACATGGAGTTGCGGGAGCTGCGGGCGTTCGTGGCGGTGGTGGAGGAGGGCGGGCTGTCCGCGGCGGCACGGCGGCTGCACGTGAGCCAGCCGGCCCTGTCCCAGACGGTCGGCGGTCTGGAGCGCCAGCTGGGTGTGCGGTTGCTGGTGCGGGGCAGCGCCGGGGTACGGGCCACCGAGGCGGGCACGGCGCTGTTCGCGGAGGCGCGCGCGGTGCTGGCCCGGCATGACCAGGCGTTGCGGGTGATGACCCGGTACACCGGTCCGGGCGGTGGGGCGCTGCGGATCGGGATCCCGCTTGAGCTGCCCACCGGCCTGCTCGATCCCGCGTTGGCGGAGCTGGCGGCGGCACATCCGGACACACGTGTGCAGGCCAGGCACCTGTCCACTGCGGAGCAACTGGCGTCCTTGCGGACCGGTGAGCTGGACGTGGGGTTCCTGCGGGAGCGCCCGCCGGGTCCTGAGTTCGACGCGCTGCTCGTCGTACGGGAGGAGTTGGGCGTGCTGCTGGCCGCGGAGCGCGCGGCGGAACTCGCCGGGCCCGACGGCATCGCGCTCGACGCGCTCGACGCGCTCGACGCGTTGCAGTGGGTGGGTTTCCCCCGCTCCGGCAGTCCCGCCTGGTACGACGAGCTGACGGCGGTCCTCCGCGGGCACGGCCTCGATCTCGGTCCCGAGCCTCCGCAGGGGCAGGTACTGATCGCGGACGTGAAGCTGGCCGCCGTGGCGTCCGGGCGGGCTTTCGCGCTGGCGCCGCCCGACTGGCAGCCGCTGCCCGACCATGTCGTCTGGTCGCCCCTGGTCGGGCGCCCGCTGGTGCGGCGCACCTGGGCGGTCTGGCCGGCCGACTCGCACCGCCGCGACCTCGGCCGGTTCATCGCCGCGCTCGACCGCCCGGCGACCGGTTGAGCGCGGCGCGGGGCACTTTCAGTTACGTTCCCCGGGACACCGGGCACCCGCCGGAAGCGCCTGCCGAGAACACGAGGCACGCCTTCGCGGGGCCACGCGGAACCGCCGGGCGTGCGGCAGGACAGGACAGGACAGCACGGAGATGCCCGGCACTCCGCAGCACCGGACGCGGACGTCGTGCGTCCCGCGACACCGGACGAAACCGCCTGCCGTTCCGAGGCAAAGGACGCGAGACGTCTGCCGTCCCGCGGCAAAGGACGGGAGACGTCTGCCGTTCCGCGGCAAGGGACGGCAGACGCCGGGCGGGACGATGCGCGCCGGCGTCCGCCGTCCCGTTCGGTGCGGGTCAGACAGCCGTACGGCCGCCGTCGACGGGCAGGACCGCCCCCTGCACGAAGCTGGCCGCGTCACTGGCCAGATAGCCGATGGCCTCGGCGATCTCCTCGGCCGACGCGGGCCGTCCGGCGGGGGCCTGTGCGGCCAGCGCGTCCAGGTCCTCGCCCATGGCGGCCGTGCCCTCCGTGCGGGTGGGGCCGGGCTCCACCGCGTTGACCCGCACCCCGTGCGGGCCGAACTCGGCCGCCCACGACTTGGTGAGCAGGTTCAGCGCCGCCTTGCTCGATCCGTAGAGCGCCATCCCCGCCACGCCGTACTCGGCGACCATGGTGCTGACGTTGACGATCGCGCCGTGACCGCGCTCGGCCATCGCCGGGGCCAGCGCGCCCACCAGGTAGAACGGCGCCTTCACGTTCAGGTCGTAGACGGTGTCCACTTCGCTCGGCGCCGTCGAGGCCGTCGGGCCGAACGGGAAGACACCCGCGTTGTTGACGAGGATGTCCACCCGGCCCCCACCCAGCTCGATCGCCGCCCGCGCCAGCTGTCGCACCGACTGCGCGTCCCGCAACTCGGCCGCGAGGAAGTCCGCCTTGCCGCCCTTCGACCGGATGGCGTTGACCACCGTCTCGCCGCGGGCCGCATCGCGTCCCGCGACCAGCACATGTGCACCGCGCTCGGCGAGGAGCGCCGCGGTCGCGGCGCCGATCCCACTGGTCGCTCCGGTCAGCAGGGCGACCCGCCCGGACAGATCAACAGAACCCATGACAGCCGTCCTTCGTATCGAAACGTATCGAAAAGTGAGGGGCCGGCGGACCGGTGTCTGCCCCGCGCCCGTCGTCCCGCCTCCTCGTCCGTGAGGTGACGGGAGGTCCAAGGGGCCTGGCCCTTCCTGGGATTCCACCCCGCCCATAGGCGGATCCGATGGCCTGCATAAGCGCGGGCCTGCCGCGCGGCGCACCGGTCCTGGTCCGGGCCGCCGATCGGCCGTGCGGGCCGGGTCCCGTGCGGACCGCGAGGCGGCGCTTATGACGGCCCTTCGCGAAACCTATGACCACGGGGCGGAGGAACCTGTCGGTCTCGTGGTTGCACGACATGGCCGACGCGTGGGTCTCCCCCCACCGTGTCATGGCTTCCCCGGGTCCAGCCAGCGGAGGTGTTCGCCGAGTTGTGCGGATCCCCCGGCGCCGTCCTACGATGGCCAGGGTCACGACAAAACGGCCGCATCCGGTCACCTGTGGCCCGCCGCGGGTGGCGCGCCTCCGGGAGCACCGGGGTCATGGAAGTCAGGCGCCGCATCCTCGCCCGTTCCGCCGCCGTTCTCGCCGGCACCGACCGCGCACGGCCACTCCCTCGCCCCGCCGCTCCGCCGCTCCCCCGCCGGACCGTGCGCGCCCGGCACCCGCGGCCGGCCCGAGAACAGGTCAGGACCAGCACTGATCGTGAGGTGAGGACAGCATGAGCGAACCGCATGAAACCCAGGAAACCGCCACTTACGACGTGATCGTGCTGGGCGCCGGCCCGGTCGGTCAGAACGTCGCCGAGCACGCCCGCGCCGCCGGCCTGTCGGTAGCCGTCGTGGAGCGGGAACTCGTCGGCGGTGAATGCTCCTACTGGGCCTGTGTCCCCAGCAAGGCGCTGTTGCGGCCGGTCATCGCGGTCGCCGACGTGCGCCGCGTGGACGGTGCCCGGCAAGCCGTCACGGGCCGACTGGACACCGACGGCGTGTTCGCCCGGCGTAATCGCTACGTCACCGACTGGGACGACTCCGGGCAGGCGCTGTGGGTCAAGTCCATCGGCGCCGACCTGTTCCGCGGCCAGGGCCGCCTCGACGGCCCCCGCCGGGTCACCGTCACCCGGGACGACGGTGCGCGCCAGACCCTGACGGCCCGGCACGCGGTGGCCATCGCCACCGGCAGCCGCCCGGTGCTGCCCGACATCCCCGGCATCGCGGAGGCCCGGCCCTGGACCAACCGGCAGGGCACCGACTCCAGCGCCGTGCCCGCCCGGCTCGCCATCGTCGGCGGCGGTGGCGTCGGCGTCGAGATGGCCACCCTCTGGCAGGGCCTGGGTTCCCAGGTCACCCTGCTGGTCCGGCGCCGCCTGCTGCCCCGTATGGAACCGTTCGCCGGGGAACTGGTGGCGGAGGGGCTGACCGGCGCGGGGGCGGACGTGCGGACCGGCGTGCGGGTGACCGCGCTGCGCCGGCCGGATCCCGCCGGACCGGTCACCCTCACTCTCGACGACGGCGCCGAACTGGAGGCGGACGAGATCCTGTTCGCCACGGGCCGCACCCCCGGCACCGACGACATCGGCCTGGAGACGGTCGGCCTCACCCCCGGTTCCTGGCTGGACGTGGACACCACATGCCTGGTCCGGGGCGTCGACGGCGGCTGGCTGTACGCACTCGGCGACGTCAACCACCGTGCCCTGCTGACCCATCAGGGCAAGTACCAGGGCCGGACGGCCGGCGACGCCATCGGCGCCCGCGCGGCCGGCCGGCCCGTCGACGACGCGCCCTGGGGCGATCACGCCACCACGGCCGACCAGCACGCGGTGCCCCAGGTCTTCTTCACCGATCCCGAGGCGGGCGCCGTGGGCCTGACCGCCGAGCAGGCGGAGCGGGCCGGCCACCGCGTCAAGACGGTCGACCTGGACTTCACTGCCGCCCAGGGCGCCAATCTCTACGCGGACGGCTACCAGGGACATGCCCGGCTCGTCGTCGACGTCGACCGTGAGGTCCTGCTCGGGGTCACCTTCGTCGGACCCGGGGTCAGCGAACTCCTGCATTCGGCGACGGTGGCGGTGGCCGGCGAGGTCCCGCTCAAACGCCTGAGGCACGCGATCGCCTGTTTCCCCACCGTGAGCGAGATCTGGCTGTTCCTCCTCGCCGCCTACCAGCGCGAGCGGGAGCAGTCGCCGACCGCCTCCGTGTGACGGCCCCGGCCTCAGGGGGCCGGTCCGGTGGTCCGGCTGCCTGGCGGTCACCCGGGCACGCGGTCCGCAGCGACGGTGCGTCCCGGCCGGGCCCGTACCGGCGGGCCCGTGCCGGGGTAGGAGCGCGTCCACGGCGCGATGGAGCGGGCCCGCACACAGCAGTGGCTCCGTCCGCCGTACTGACCATGCGGCGGACCCCGTCGGCTCACGACTCCTCGGGGAGTGTGTCCTGCCGGAGCCGGTGCGGCGTGCCTGGTACCGGCCTCCATAGGCAAGTCCTTCCCTGGCACGCCGTGTCCGCCCACGGCACCGTGGTGGTGCGGCCGGAAGCAGAACGGTCGCCGGAGCCCGCCCTCGCGGGCCCGCTCTCCCCTCTGTGCGACTGGAGCACCACCGTGAGGACCAACGTCACCTTCCCGAGCGCCGGCATCGAACTCGCCGGGCACCTGTACGTCCCGGACGGCGAGGCGGCCGGTCCGCGTCCGGCGGTCGTCGTCGGCCATCCCGGCAGCGGTGTCAAGGAGCAGGCCGCCGGCCTGTACGCGCGGCGCCTGGCCGAACAGGGCTTCGTCACCTTGGCGTTCGACGCCGCCTACCAGGGCGAGAGCGCGGGCGAACCGCGCGGCCTGGAGGACCCGGCGCACCGGGTCGAGGACCTCAAGGCCGCGGTCTCCTTCCTGACCACGCGCGCGGAGGTGGACCCCGACCGCATAGGCGCCCTGGGCATCTGTGCCTCCGGCGGCTACGCCCTCACCGCGACGGCGTCCGACCACCGCATCAAGGCGGTCGCCGCGGTCTCCGCCGTCGACATGGGCCGTCAGTTCCGGGTGGGCCCCGACGGCACCCAGGATCCGGCCGTCTTCCAGGGCATGCTGGACGCGGCCGCCGCGGCGCGCACCGCGGAAGCCCGTGGCGAGGGTGTGCAGTCCTTCCCGCTGTTCCCGGAGACGGCGGAGCAGGCCCGCGCGCTGGGTGGTCAGCACGCGGTGGAGGGCTTCGAGTACTACCGCACGGACCGGGCCCGGCACCCGCGCTCGGCGCAGGCCCTCACCTGGTCCAGCATCGACCGCATCGCGTTCTTCGACGGGTTCGCCTCCGTCGGCCTGATCGCCCCGCGCCCGCTGCTGCTGATCGTGGGCAGCAGGGCCGTCACCTCCTGGATGAGCGTCCACGCCTTCCAGCACGCCGGTGGTCCCAAGGAGTTGCACTGGATCGACGGCGCCGGCCACGTCGACCTCTACGACAAGGAGATCTACGTCGACCCGGCCGTCGAGAAGCTGTCGGAGTTCTTCCGGACCCAGCTGGGCAAGGCCGAGTAGTCGGCCATCCGGAGCAGCCGAGTGGCCGGGCCGCGCCGAGCACGGGTCGTCCGTGCCCGGTGACCGGTTGTCTCCCCCGGCCGGTCACCGCCTCATGCCGACGGCGGCATGCGAACGCCCGGGTCGACGTCGGTCGGACGTCGGTCCGGGCGCCTGCGGTTCAGCGGGGAACGAGCTTGAGCGTCGCCGCGCGGGCGACGCGGCTCATCACCGGACCGGAGTCCCCGGCACCGTACTTGGACCGGTACGCGGCATCGATCTCCTCGGCCCGTCCGGGCTCGGCGGTCTCGACCGTGACGGCTCGTTCCATGCCCTCGATCCCGACACGCGCCCGACGGCTGCGCCGGGCCGTCCGGTACCAGCGTGAGCGCGCTCCCCGGTACGCGCGGATGTAGATGTCCCCGCCCACGGTCACGAAACCGAGCGGGACGGGATCGCCCGGCGTGCCGTCCCTGTCCTCGGTAGCCAGGCTCAAGGCGTGCGCGGCCGCGATCCGGGAGGTTTCGTCGCTGGTCCAGGGGTTCATGTCCGACTCCTTCACGGCCGGCGCAGCCGTCCGGCCGTTGTGCCTCCCCAGTGTCCGGCAGGAGCCGGGCGGGTGCCTGGTACTGGTGTCCCCAGGCAGCACCTGCCGGGTGACGGCCGCCCCGTGACGAGGTGGTGACGCCGTCGTCAGGCGGTGCTCCGCCCGGCCGCGGCGATCAGCGGACGGTGTCCGGTCAGCGCCGCCCGCGGCACCGCCGGCCGACGGTCGCGGCTCACGCTCCCGCCGACACGTTGGCCGTCAGCTGCCGCAGGATCCGTTTGGCCTCGCTGAAGTCGTCCGGTGTCAGCCCCATGGCGGAACCGATGGCGACCGGCACCGCCGCGGCCCGCTCACGCAGCGCGCGGCCCTGCTCGGTGAGGTGGACGGAGACGGAGCGTTCGTCGTCGGCGCGGCGTTCGCGGCGGATCAGGCCGCCGGTCTCCAGGCGCTTCAGCAGCGGGGAGAGGGTGCTGGACTCCAGTTGGAGGGCCGCGCCGACCTCCCGGACGGTCACGCCGTCCTGTTCCCACAGCACGAGCATGACCAGGTACTGGGGATAGGTGAGGCCGAGTTCGTCCAGCAGGGGCCGGTAGCGTGCGGTCACCGCCCGTGAGGCGGCGTACAGGACGAAGCACAACTGGTCCTGGAGCAGCAGCGATCCCTGCTCGGCGGGCTGGTCCTCGATCTGGTCCATGACGTCGTTCCCATCGGCTGGTCGGAGGCCGCCTCCTGCTGCGCTCGATGACGACGACCATATCGCACCCTGTTTAGTCGTGCACGACTGAAAGGTGGCCGACAGCGACACCCGTCGGGGCCGGGCCGGGGAGCTTCACCGTGTTGTCTCGGTGCTCACCCGCAGTCGTGGCCGGAGCCGTCCGCAGACGGACCGCGGGGCGGCGGGGAGAACACCAGGTCGGCTCGCTCCAGGGTGGCGGCGATGAGTTCGGCGTTGCGCTGATCGCTGCCGAGCGACCACGCACGGGCCTCCGCAAGGGGTTTGCCGTAGGACACATGGCGTCGGACGAGCCGGTCCAGCCGTGTCCCGTCGTCGATGGCGATGTACCACGCCTCGTCGAGGAGCGTTCTGACACCCGTCCAGGGACCGTCGTCCAGCAGCAGGTAGTTTCCTTCGGTGATGACCAGGGGGGTCTTGGCCGGTACCGGGATGGCGCCCGCGACGGCTTCCTCGAACTCGCGGTGGAACTGCGGGGCGTACACGCTCTCCTCCTCCGGCTCGCGCAGCCGGCGGAGCAGGGCGGCGTAGCCCGCGGCGTCGAAGGTGTCCGGGGCGCCCTTGCGCTGCCGGCGGCCGAGCCGCTCCAGTTCCGCGTTGGCCAGGTGGAAACCGTCCATGGGCACCACGACGGCCGTGTCCGGACCGAGTGCGGCGGCCAAGTGGGCGGCCAGCGTGGACTTTCCGGAACCGGGTGCCCCGACGATGCCCAGGATCGCCCGCCGACCGGTCGCCGCCAGGGCGCGGGCGCGTTCGTGCAGGGTGGAGAAGGCCGTTACGGCATGCGCTTCGGGCGTGTCCGGGCCGGGTGAGCGGAGGTCGTGCGGGTGCGTCACCGGGACCACCGGTCCGTCCTGTCGGCGTCTTCGGCTTCGGTGTCGCCCGGGTTGACGGTGAGTGAACCGCGTACGCCGGAGGCCGGACGCGGCGCCGGGGCGGCATCGACGGTCCGGAATCCGGCCGTGGTGACGGCCCTCATGTGTCCGCTCAAGACTGCTGTCCTCCAGTTCGGGGGGCCCGGGAGCCCGCCCCGCCAGAGTACTTCGCCGACGTGCTCGCAGGTCGTGCCCCGAACCCACGGACCACTGGGCGTTCTCGCCGTCCCACGGCGGGGCAGGGCCCTGACGGATCCGGGGTCCACCGCCGGCATCCGGCCGATCGACCGTGGCAAGCGGATCGTCGCGGTCCGCAGGGCCTCGACCTGAGCGTGGGCCCGGGGAGGATTCCGGCGCGTCAGGCCCCTACCCCGAGCGTGCTGCCCGGTGTCGGTGATGCCAAGGTGGCCGATGAGGTGGAACCGCAGGGTCAGGATCCCGTCTTGGTACATGACCCATTCCACGACGAGCAGTCTGAAGTGGAGCCGTTGAAGATCGCCATGCAGTCACGGTACGAACCGCCACTGACATCGACGAGTGTGGTACGGACGCCGTCCGCGGTCGCGGTCCTGTCCGCCCAGGTCCGATCCGGCGCGCTGGGCCGGCCCGACCGCCCGGCATCGGTGACGGTCGGGGCCGGGCGGCCCGGACGGCGGTCCGTCCTTGCCGCCCGGTCGCCGAACGGGTTGCGGAGGTCACGGGTGTGTCCGGATGTCCTTGCAGAGTCGTCGCAGGAACCGGAAATTCTGTCGAACACCGATACGTTGGGGTGCTCAGGGTGCAGGTGTTCCAGGAGGGACGGATCGGAATGACCCAAGAGCAAGCCGGCGTGCGGTTCACCCTCCTGGGACCGCTGCGGCTGATATCGCAGGACGGCACGGCGCTCCCGGCGGGCCCGCCCAAGCAGCAGGCGATGCTCGCCGCGCTGGCACTGTCGCCCGGCCGCGCCCTGTCCATAGCACGGCTGACGGACGCCCTCTGGGGCACGCACATGCCGGCCAGCGGCGTGTCCACGATCCGCACCTACGCCTGGCGAATACGGCAGTTGCTCGCCCGCGCCGGAGCGGGCGGGGGTGTGCTGGTCTCGGTCGGCGACGGCTACCGGCTCGCGGTGGCGCCGTCGGTCGTGGACGCCCTGCACGCCGAGGAACTGGCCGCCGCGGCACGCCGGCACCTCGCGGCGGGCGAGCCGCGCCAGGCCCGGCAGGCACTGGCCGACGCACTCGTCATGTGGGCCGGTGAGCCCCTGGCCGGGGTTCCCGGACCGTTCGCGGAGCGGGCCCGGGACGGGCTGACCGAGCTTCACACCGCGGTCACCGAGCAGCACTTCGAGGCCGAACTCCAGCTCGGCCACTACCAGCAGGCGCTCCCCCGGCTCACCGAGGTGATCGCGGAGCACCCGCTGCGCGAACGCCCGTACGTGCTGCTGATGCGCGCGCTCTACGGCATGGGCAGGCAGGTCGAGGCGCTCCAGGTGTTCCACGATGCCCGTCGGCTGCTGGTGGAGGCCCATGGCGTCGAGCCGGGAGTGGAGCTGACCCAGGTCCATGAGCGGATCCTGCGCGGGGACAGCGCTGTGGCCCCGCCCCCGGCCCGTGCGGAACATCCCGTCCCGGCCGCTTCCCCCACGGTGCCCGAGCAGAGCGGACCCCGTCCGCCGGTACCCGCCCAACTGCCGCCGGACCTGCCCGATTTCACCGGCCGGACAGCGCAGTACGCACAGCTGGAGGCCGTGCTGACGGCACCGGACCGCAGCTCCCCCGCGATCGTCGCCATCACCGGGATGAGCGGGGTCGGCAAGACCAGCCTGGCGGTCCATCTGGCGCACCGGGTGCGCGAGCAGTACCCGGACGGGCAGGTGCACGTCGACCTCGGTGACCCGGACGGCAAGGGCGAACCTCTGAGCGGCGCCGACCTGTTGGGCCTGCTGCTGGCGAGCCTCGGCGTGCCCGCGGACCGGACACCGGGCAGCCTCGCCGAGCGCCGGGGCCTCCTGCGGTCGGTCCTGGACGGCCGCCGCGTCCTGATCCTCCTGGACAACGTTTCCCAGGCCGCCCAGATCCGTGACTCGCTGCCCGGCACCCCGGGCTGTGCCGTGCTCATCACCAGCCGCACCCGGCTGGACGGGCTCCCGCTGCACGCGCAACTGGCCCTGGAGGTCTTCGAACCGCAGGAGGCGCTCGATCTGCTGCAACGGGGCATCGGCACACAGCGCCTGGCAGCCGAACGCAGCGATGCCCTGGCCCTGGTCGCCGCGTGCGGCCGGCTGCCGCTGGCCATCCGGATCGTCGCCTCCCGGCTGGCTGCACGGCCCCGTTGGACCCTGAGGTCCGTGGCCGAACGGCTGGAGGACGAGCGGCGCCGAATAGCGGAGCTGCGCTCCGGGCCGCTCGCCGTCGAGGCGGTGTTCCAGGTCGGCTACCGGCAGTTGGCGGCGCAGCAGTCGAACGACTTCGTCCTGCTCGCCACGGTCGCCGGAGCCGAGTTCGCCCTGTCCGAGGCCGCCGCGGTGCTCGATCTGGACCCCGCCGACGCGGAGCTGCGGCTGGAGGCCCTGGTGGACGCGGCCATGCTCGACGAGCCGATACCGGGCCGCTTCCGCTATCACCAGTTGCTGCGCTCCTTCGCCCTCAGCCGCGAGCACGACCGGGCGCAGGAGCGGGCCGCACTCGGCCGGCTGCTCGTGTCGCTGCTGGCCACGGCCCGCAATGCCTTCGCCCTCGCCGTGCCGGGCGATCCCACGGGCGATGCGCTCGGCACGGGGCTCTCGGACGTGCCGGGCATCATGATGTCCGATCTGCGCTCGGCTCGGGCCTGGGCGGCGAGTTCCGCGGACACCGTCGTCGCGGTCTGCGCCCATGTCGTCGAACTCGGCACCGCGCCGCTGCTGCGGATCGCCGTCGACCTGCTGATCGCGATGAGCCCGTTCGCCGACGAACTGCGCTCCAACCGGCTGGCCGCGACCGCCCGGAAGCTGGCCGACGCGGTGGCCCGGATCCCGGAACCGGCGACGGACCGGCGCGGGTACCAACGGGTCGTCGGCCGGGCCGAGTTCCTGTGCAGCACCGTCGCGCTGCACACGTCGAGGCCGGACGAGGTCGAACGGCACGCGCGCCGCGCGGTGGCCGCCGCCTCGGCCGGGAAGGACCCCGTGATCCTCCGGCAGGCGCTCAACGACCTCGGGCTCGTCGCGCAGCTTCGGCACGACTACCGCCTGGCCTCGGCCTGTTTCCACCAGGCGGTCGAGCTGGCGCGCGAGTTGGGCCACCGCTCGGGCGAGGTGGCGAGCAGCCTGAACGCGGCGCTCGCCGGGCTGCGCGCCGGCGATCCCGACACGGCCGTCGCCACCTGCGAGTCCGCCCTCGCGGTCGCCCGCGGGATGAACGACGCGCCGGGTACGGGGTTCGCACTCTACGTCCTCGGGCTCGCGCACCATGCGCAGGGCCTGTACGAGGCCGCGGTCGAACGGTTCACCGCGTGCGTGGAGCACTGCCTGACGGCCGGCATCCGGGACCGCGAGGCGCACGCTCGTTTCCGGCTCGCCGACACCCTGCTCGCCCTCGGACGGCACGAGGACGCCCTGGCCCAGGCCGGCCAGGCGCTGCTGCGCTGCGAGGAGCTGGGCGTCGCCCGGGACCAGGCGCACGCCCTGATGGTCCTGGGCCGGGCGCTCGCCGCGTCCGGCCGGACCGCGGAGGCCGTCGAGCGGCTGACCCGGGCCCGGGGCCTGTACGTGGCACTCGGACTGCCCGAGGCGGAGGAGGCCGCCCGGCTGGCGGAGACCGTCTCGCAGCCGCCGCTCCGGCTCGTGACCGAAAACCCGGGGGCCGCCTGACGACGCACAGTGGGCCCATGACGTCCGATACCGCCGACGACGCCCGGCACCGCGCCTCGCGGCGTCGTCGCGGCCCTCTGGGGAGTCCCGTGAGTCCCGTGAGTCCCGTACGAGGGCAGTCGGCCGGCTCGCGGTGTCCGGCATCTGAAGCGGCGGACCGGTCCGGCGCGAAGCGCCCGACCGGTCCGGGGCGGATCTCAGCTGGTGGGCAACTCGCTGGAGATGGTGTTGTTCCAGTCCGTGTTGCCGTAGCCGGTGGCCTGAGGGGCGGAGACCCGGTCGCCTGCCGAGGGTTCGTGCGCGACGGTGCCGACACCCGCGGCCACCGCCAACGCCAGCGCCGCGACGGCACCTGCCCTGCGCCGGGCCGAGACCTCGCCGCTGGTGCTCCCGATCATGAAGTGAACCCTCCTGATTGCGTGACGCCGGATACCTAGTGCGTCCGAGCTGATGTTCCGGCATCCCGATCTATGTCCGATGGACAGTCGATGAACACGGTGCCCGGTAGTGGGCCGTGCGCTTTCCAGTGGGTTGCCGCAGGTGGAAGCGGTGGAGAGGCCGGGCGTCCGCGTCGCGCCGAACGGGCCGGTGCGGGCGTGGAGAGGCCGGGCGGAGACAGCGGTGGGCCGGCCCGCCCGGCACGGTCACGGTCGCGGCTGCGGGCCCGGTGCGCGGGCCGCACCGCACCACCCCACGGACATCAACTAAAGTTAGGCTAACCTTCGTACATGGCGAAGATCCCTCGGCTCATGCCGCAGCACCCCCGGATGTTCCGCGCCGAAGTCGTGCGCACCGCGCGCGTCTCTCCGTCCATGCACCGCGTGACCGTCACGGGCGCGGACCTCGCCGAGTTCCCCTGGCAGGGCTACGACCACTGGTTCCGCCTCTTCCTGCAACTCCCCCATCAACACCGGCTGCGGCTGCCGGAGTTCACCGGGTCCCGGTGGTGGCAGCCGTATCTGGCCATCCCCGAGGCGGAGCGCCCGCACTGCGCGAACTACACCGTCGCCGGCTTCCGCCCCGGTGCGGCGGAGATCGACATCGACTTCGTCGTGCACCTCGGCCCGACGGGAGAACTGGAAGGCACAGCGGCGATCTGGGCGTGCCGGGCCCGGCCCGGCGACGCGCTCGCCCTGCTGGACCAGGGTGTCCTGTTCGACTGCCCGCGGGACGCCTCGGAGGTGCTGATCGCGGCCGACGAGACCGGTCTGCCCGCCACGACCGGCATCCTGCGCTCGCTGCCGCGCGGCACCGTGGGGCGGCTCATCCAGGAAGTGCCCACCGCCGGGGACGTACGCGACCTCGACGCGCCCGCCGGCCTGACGGTCACCTGGGTGGTCCGCGAGGGCGGCACCTCCGTGCCCGGCACGGCGGCACTGGGCGAACTGCGCCGTCACACCAGCGCCGACGCGGCCGGGTACGCCTTCGTCGTCGGCGAGTCGGCCCTGGCCACCGAGGGACGCAGGCATCTGCACCGGGCGGGCCTGCCGAAGGACCGCATCACCTTCTCGGGCTTCTGGAAGTACGCGGCGGCCCAGGCCGCCTGACCGGCCCCCGGCCGGCCGGCGTACGGTGCCGCCGGACCACCCGCGCGTCGCGCTGGCGCCCTCCGGGCCCCACTGGTCGGGCGTGTACACCGAGCGACGTCAGGTCGCCCTCGGCCGGGCCGGCTCCTCCGCCGAGCCGGCCGCCCCGCTCAGGGGAGGCGGGCCACACCCGCGTAGATTCCGCTCTCCTCCGGCGCGGGCGGCGCGGTCTTGAACCACTCCGTGGCCGTCACCACGCCCGGGTCCACCGACTCCAGGCCGTCGAAGAAGCGCTCGACTCCGCCGCGGGTGCGGAAACCGAGCCGGATGCCGCCCTTGGCGTACTCCTCGGTGACCTGCCGGACCTGCTCCACGAAGCGGTCCGACGCGGCGTGCGACAGCACGAGGTAGCTGCCCGAGGGCAGCGCGTCGAGCAGGTTGCGCACGATGCCGTAGGCGTCCTCGTCGTCGGGGACGAAATGCATCAGCGCGATCAGCGACATGGCTATGGGGCGCTCGAAGTCGAGCACGCCCCGCGCGTGTTCGATGATCTCCTCCGGCTTGCGCACGTCGGCCTCGATGTAGTCGGTCGCGCCCTCGGGACGGCTGACCAGCAGCGCCTCCGCGTGCGCCAGCACGATCGGGTCGTTGTCCGTGTAGACGACCTTCGCGGTCGGCACGATCCGCTGGACGATCTGGTGCAGGTTGGGTTCCGTGGGGATGCCCGTACCGATGTCCAGGAACTGGTCGATGTTCTGCTCGGCCAGCCAGGCCGCGGCGCGGTGCATGAACTCACGGTTCTGCCGGGCGGCGGCGTGGGCCTCGGGCGGCAGCTTCTCTCCCACCGCCTCGTCCACGGGGTAGTTGTCCTTGCCACCCAGGAGCCAGTCGTAGACCCGCGCGGGATGCGCCTTGCTGGTATCGATCTTGCGGGGGCCGGGGGTGCCGGTCGTCATCACGGACTCCGTCGCTCGGTGGACCAGTGAGCACTGGCGATCACCGCAGTCTGGCACACCTCCGTACGTGCGAAAACGCATGGGGCGGGACCGCCCTGGGGGCCGGCGTACACGCGCACGGCCGAGGCGGCCGGTGCCGCCACGGGCCGTCCGCGACCGGTCCCGCCCGCGTACGTGCCGGAGAATCCGGCCGGCCCGGCGGCGCACGGGGCCGGGTCGGAACGAGTCCGGTGTCCTTCCGGGGCGCCCGGCCGCCCCCGCACCGTCGCGCCGGCCACCGCCCGGCCGCCAGGGGACGGCCACGCCCGTGCGGACCTGTACGACAGCCATGCCTGTGCAGACCTGTACGACAGCCATGCCTGTGCAGACCAGTACGACGACCACGCCCGTGCAGACCAGTACGACAGCCACGCCCGTGCAGACGTACGACGGCCACGCCCGTGCAGACCAGTACGACGACCATGCCTGTGCAGACCAGTACCAGGCACATGACCGGCCGGGCACGGACACTGGAGTCATGGAACATCAGGGCACCCACCACTCCGGCACCCATGAACTGGGCGAATTCCTGCGCTCCCGCCGTGCCGTCCTCGACCCCCGGGACGCGGGTCTGCCGGACGACGGCCGGCTGCGCCGGGTGCCCGGCCTGCGCCGCGAGGAACTCGCGCAGCTCGCGCACGTCAGCGTCGACTACATCGTCCGCCTCGAACAGGGACGGACCCGCCGGGTCTCCCGACCCGTCCTCGACGCCCTCGCCGACGCGCTCCAGCTGGCCCCCGACGAACGCGCCTACCTGCTGACCGTCGCCGACGTCGCGCCCACCGCCCCCACCCGCCGCCCCGGGCGGCCCGAGGTGGCACCGCGCCTGCGGCAGCTCCTCGACACCATGCCGGACATCCCGGCCATGGTCCTCAGCCGCCGCATGGACGTCCTCGCCTGGAACCACGCGGCCGCCGCCCTCCTCACCGACTTCGGCGCGTTGCCCCCCGCCGAACGCAACCTCATCCGCCTCACCTTCCTCGACGCCGACTTCCGTGCCCTCTACGACGACTGGCCGCGCGCCGCCCGCGAATGCGTCGCCGTCCTGCGCATGGAAGCCGGCCGCACCCCCAACGACCCGGCCCTCAACGCACTCGTCGGCGAACTCAGCGTCCAGGATCCCGACTTCCGCACCTGGTGGGCCAGCCACCAGGTCCGCGGGCCGCGACAGCTCACCAAGACCTACCGCCACCCCGTCGTCGGCCCCGTCACACTCGACGTCCAGCAGTTCTCCGTCGAGACCCACCCCGACCAGCAGCTCGTCGCCTACACCACCGAGCCCGACTCCCCCTCGCACGACTCGCTGCGTTTCCTCCTTCAGTGGTCGACGGCCCCCGACGGCCACCAGGCCGAGCCCCGCCGAAAGATCCAGCGGCCCCCGGCCGTCGGCTGACCGCGCACACCCCGCCCGGTCGGCACCGGCACCGCGTGTGCCGGGGGCGACAATGACCCGGACGATCAAGCGGACCGGCGGAGACCGGAGAGGGGCGGGGCGGCCATGGGCAGTGCGGCCACAGTGCTGGTGGTGCAGAACAGCGCACAGGCGGGACCCGGACGCTGGGGCCGATGGCTCGCGGAGGCCGGTGTCGAGGTCGAGGTGGTACGCGGGGACGCGGGCGAGGCGGTGCCGCCTCGGCTCTCGCACCAGGCGCTGATGGTGCTGGGCGGCGGGTATCTCCCGGACGACGACGAGCGGGCCCCCTGGCTGGCCGGGACCCGTGACCTGATGCGGCAGGCGTTGGCGGACGAGGTGCCCGTCTTCGGGATCTGCCTCGGCGGGCAGATGCTCGCGCAGGTGGCCGGCGGCGAGGTGGCCGGTGAGCACGGTGAGCCGGAGTTCGGCTCCACCGTGCTCACGATGCGGCCGGAGGCGGCACGCGACCCGCTGTTCCAGGGGCTGCCGGAGCACCCGACCGCGCTGGAGAACCACGTGGACGCGGTCGTACGGCTGCCCGCTCGGGCGCACTGGCTGGCCGGCAGCGAGCGGTGCCCGTACCAGGCGTTCCGCGTCGGTCAGGCGGCCTGGGGCGTGCAGTTCCACCCCGAGGCCGGAGCGGACCGCATACCGGAGTGGTCCGAGGAACGGCTGCGCCGGTACGGGACGGACCGGGCGGAGCTGTACCGGGTGGCCACCGAGCGGGAACCGGCCGCCGCCCAGGTGTGGCGTTCGGTGGCGCTGCGGTTCGCCGCGCGGGTGAAGGGAGGCCGGAGCCCGGTGTAGTACCGGGCCCAGGGGAAAGAAGAACGGGCCGCGCACTCGCCGGTCCCGGTGTCCCCGGCCGTCCTTCCGGTCTTCTCTCCGGTCGTCGTCAGGTCGGCTGCGCTGGTCCGGCCGCCCTCCCGGGCGGTCGCCCGCTCTCCGGGCCGGGGCCGCGCGTTCGGAGGCATCGGCTTCCCGGGCGGCAGCGTACGCAGGCCCGGCACTCAGTCCCGTGCCCGGCCGCCCCCGCCGGGCAGATCCGCCCAGACGACGCGACCCGTGCCGTTCGCCGCCTCGTGCACGCCCCACGCGTCGCTGAGCCTGTCGACCAGCAGCAACCCGCGTCCGCCCTGGTCATAGGTGCCGGGTTCGCGCATCGCCGGGACGCTCGCGCCGCGCCGCTCGTCCTCCACCTCGATGCGCACCCCGTCGCCGAGTACGCGCACACGGCAGACGATCCGGCTGCCGCCGGAGTGGGCGATGGCGTTGGTGACGAGTTCCGACAGGACCAGGATCGCGTCGTCGGCCGGTTCGTCCGCCAGCCCCCAGCCGGCCAGCAGGGTGCCGACGAGGCAGCGGGCCTGCGCGACACAGGCGGCGCCGGCCGGCAGGCCGAACTCCTCGAAGTGGGAGGCCGGCCCGTGAGCCGCCTGTCCCGTGTCCGGATGTGGGAGCGGGAGCGGGACCATCGCAGTTCACCCTTCGCCTGACTGCGCCGTTGTCGGACGGATCCTCATCGCGTCGGTCCGACGCGAAACCCGGGCTGATTTGTGGTCGTGCCCGGCCTTCGGCGGTCAAATGTGACCAGACCACCCTCGCACCGACGCATCATTTCTGCAACCAGCACTCTGCACATTTCAGAATGACAGAACGTGCTTTACTGGATGTGGAGAGATCGATCTGTTTCGGGTTCGCCCCTGAGGGGAATGGCATGCCGTCGGCAACCGACTGGAGCGGAGCACCCTCCGTACTGCGGATGATCCTCGGAAAGCAGCTGGAGGAACTGCGCACCAGGGCCGGTCTGAGTTTCGAGGATGCCGCCGCCGCGATCGGGGTGAGTCACTCGACGATTCGCCGCATGGAGGCGGCGAAGGTGGCACGGCTGCGCCTCGCCGAGACCGAAAAGCTCCTGCGGATCTACGGTGTGACGGACCCGCAGGAGATGGAGGAATTCCTTCAGTCGGTGCGCCAGGCCAACGGGCAGGGCTGGTGGCACGAATTCCGGGACGTCGTCCCCGACTGGCTGCCCTCCTACTTGAGCCTGGAGCAGGCGGCCCAGCAGATCCGCGGCTACGAGGCGCAGTTCGTCCATTCCCTGTTCCAGACCGAGGACTACGCGAGGGCCCTCGCCCGCTCCGACGCCCCGCACGAGACGGAGGAGACGACGGAGCGCAGGGTCGCCCTGGTCCTGCGCCGGCAGCAGCTCCTGTCCCGCGAGGCACCACCGCACCTGTGGGTGATCATGGACGAGACGGTCTTCCGCTGGCCGGTGGGCGGCCCGGCCGTCATGCGCGCCCAGGTCGACCACCTGATCGAGGTGAACCGGCTGCCCCACGTGACCGTGCAGATCATGCCGTTCCTGAACGGACCGCATCCGGCGATGCACGCCGGCGCGTTCCATCTCTTCCGGTTCCGGGCCAGGGAGCTGCCCGACATCGTCTGGCGCTTCGGACTGACCGGCTCCGCCAGCCTCGACAAGGCCGAGGACGTCGTCGCCCACCGTGAGGCCCTGGACCGCCTCGGTGCGCAGGCCGCCTCGGCACGCCGGACCGAGGCCCTCCTCACCACCCTGCGGGAAACGCTCTGACGGTGTCGCGGCGCGCCGCACTGCGTTCTGGAGCTGACCCGCGGGTGTGGCGGGAGCGACGGACGCGTCGGACGACGGATGGCCTGCCGAACGGATCGACACCGGCATCGCGCGCGGCGCGCGTCTGTGACCGCGTCATCGGGGGCAAGGGCTTCTGTCCCGCGGACGAGAAAGCCGGGGACTCCATGGTGCGGGAATGGCCCGCATTGCCGGTGCACCGCGGGCCGACCGTCAGTTCATGAACCGGGGGTGACCTGGCTGTGCGACGAAGCCGGAATACGGCAGTTCCTCGACATCGGCATCGACATCGGCACCCGCACCCCCGCCTCGGGGAACCTGCATGAAATCGCGCAGTCCGCGGCGCCGTCGCGCGGGTCGTGTACGTGGACGACGACCCGATCGTGCCGACGCTGTCGGGGCTATTGCCGTCCGCCTCTCCGGAGCGAGCGACGGCCTGCGTCGAGACCGATATGCACGACCCCGGAAGCGATCGTCCGCGCACCCGAATTCCGGCGCCGCACGATCTGCGCCGCCCCGTGGGGCCGATCGTCGTCGGCGCCGCGCAATTCGTGCTGGACGAGGACGACGTTGTAGGTGTCGTCCGCCGTCGCCTCGAACCGCTGGTTCCGGGCTGCTATTTCGCGATGTCCGTCGGGACCGACGATTTCGCACCGCGGGAAATGCACCGTGCCGCAAGGGAATTCGCGGCGCACGACATGCCCGTGCGACTGCGCACCCGCGCCGTGGCCGAGGAGTTCTTGGCCGGCCCCGAACTGGTCGCGCCCGGCCTCCCGCAGGTGCGCCACCGGCGGCCGGACGCGGCGGGCTCCCCGGTTGTCCGCGAACCGTCACCGGTGGGGAGCGCGGGGTTCACGGCCGCTGCCTAGGGTGGCTGATCGCCACGGGCTCCCCCACCCCGCGTGGGCGACACACCTCGGGAAGCGGCCGACGGCCGGGCCTGCCGCGCGTTTCCCGGGGCATACTCACCCCCGCTCGTCCCGGACACCGCGTGCCCTGTCCGCCGCGGGCCCACCGCACTCTGCTCCGGAGGTTTGTGTGAATCGCAGCACCCGACGGTCCACTCGCGCCCTGCTCGCCGCCCTGCTCGGCGCCGCCGCCACGCTCGGCGCGGCATCGCCCGGCGCCGCCTCGGCGGAATCCGCCGCGCCTCCCGTCCCGCTGCGGGTGGCCACGTACAACATCCATGCCGGAGCCGGGCAGGACGAGGTCTTCGACCTCGACCGGACCGCGGAGGCGATCCGGGATCTCCATGCCGATGTGATCGGGCTCCAGGAGGTCGATGTCCACTGGGGTGCTCGCAGCGACTTCGCGGACGAGGCCGGGCAACTCGCGCAACGACTCCACATGCGTGTCTTCTTCGCCCCGATCTACGACCTGCCGCCCAGCACGGAGCACACCGAGCGGCGGCAGTTCGGGGTCGCGGTGCTGAGCCGCCTTCCGGTGGTCGGCGCGGAGAACCACGAGATCACCCGGCTCTCCACCCAGGACCCCGACCCCGTGCCCGCCCCCGCCCCCGGTTTCGCGGAGGTGACGGTCCGGGCCCACGGCACCCTGGTGCACCTCTACTCGACCCACCTCGACTACCGCGCCGATCCCGCGATCCGGCGGGCCCAGGTGGACGACATGCTGGGCGTGCTGGCCGCGGACTTTGGGCCGAAGGTCCTCGTCGGCGACTTCAACGCCGAGGCCACCGCGCCCGAACTGGCCGAGTTGTGGGGCCCGCTGGCCGACGCCGCGCCGAACGGGGGCAAGACCTATCCGGCTCTCGACCCGGTCTCCCGTATCGACCTCGTGACCGTTTCGTCCGGGATCAGCGTCACCGGTGTGCGCGAGGTGGCGACCACGGCGTCGGACCACCGGCCGGTCGTCGCCGACCTCCTGGTCCGCCGGCCCGGCCGATGAGCGGCGACCGGTCGCCGGGGCCACGCCTCGCGGTGGGCAGCGGGTCCGAGTGAACCTCTGGCCACGATCCGGGAAACCGGCCGACCGGGCGGAACACATTCGAGCCGTTCCGTTGTTGTGGTCCTTGATCGATCACCGTCAGGTGTCCGGAAGAGAAAAGAGAGAGCAATGTTCCACCGCATCCTTGTCGCCGTCGACGCCAGCCCCAACCGGCACGCCGCTCTCCGGCTGGCCGGAGAGCTCGCCGGGCTGACCGGCGCCAAGGTCAACGTCCTGCACATGGCGGCGTCCGAGGCCACGCTCGCCGCCGTCGTCCCCCTGGAGGACGAGGCGGAGGCCAAGGCCGTCCTCGACGAGTCCGTCGCCGAGCTGCGTGACGCGGGTGTCGACGCTCAGGGCACCCTCGCCGTGGGCCTGACCACCCAGATCGCTCCCACCATCGCCGGCACCGCGGAGGACTTCGAGGCGGACCTCCTGATCCTGAGCCCGCACCACCGCGGTTCGCTCGACGCCCTCTTCAACCCCCGTGTCAGCGACGCCGTCGCGCACGCCAGCCGGACGCCGATCCTCCTTGTCCCCGAGAACGGCGAGAAGGCCGCCGACGCCAAGGTCTGACCCGGACACGGCCGTTCGGTGCGGCCCGGCGAGTCAGGCACGCCCCGGACGGCGGGCCCGGACGCACCGCGATGCGGTACGCCGGACGCGCGCGCACCCACTCTTGACGAGTACACGTACAGCCCACAGAATGACCCCGCTGCATTGTGACAACGTTGTCCAACGTACTCGGGGAGGGCTTACGCCCATGAGATGGACCCAGCGCATACGCCGTACGGGCACGGCGGTGGCGGCGATCGCGCTTCTAGGCGCCGCCCTCGCCGCGCCCTCCGCGCAGGCCGCGACCGCACGGAACGAGCGACTCACCGATCTGGTCAACCCGTTCATCGGCACCGAGAACGAGGGCAACACCTACCCCGGTGCGGCCGTGCCGTTCGGGATGGTGCAGTTCTCGCCGGACACCGGGCACAACACCGGATACGACTACTCCCAGAACCACATCCGGGGCTTCTCCCTGGTCCACCTCTCCGGTGTCGGCTGCGGCCTGGGCGGCGATCTGCCGGTGCTGCCGACCACCGGCGACGTCACCGAGACCGACAACGCCAAGTACCAGGCCGAGTTCAGCCACGACACCGAACAGGCCGGCCCCGGCTACTACAAGGTCGGCCTCAAGGACGGCATCGAGGCCGAACTGACCGCGACCGCGCGCACCGGTGTGCAGCGCTACACCTTCCCCGCCACCGACAAGGCCAACGTCCTGCTCGACGCCGGTCAGTCGCTGCACCGGAACCTTTCCGGCAAGGTCGAGATCCTGGACGACCGGACGGTCCGCACCGAGATCACCGGCAGCGGCTTCTGCCAGGACACCGAGCCGTACACCGTCTACACCGTCACCCGCTTCGACCGGCCGTTCACCGCGTACGGCACCTGGGACGGCGGCACGGTCACCGACGGGTCCAGGACCGGTCGGGGCGGGGCCTACGTCCGCTTCGACACCGGCAAGGACCGGACCGTCGAGGCGACCACCGCGCTGTCGTACGTCGACGCCCACGGCGCCGAGGTGAACCTCCGTGCCGAGGGCGGCCGTTCCTTCCGGCAGGTGCGTGACGCGGCCGAGCGGGCGTGGGAGGACCGGCTCGACGACGTCCGCGTGCAGGGCGGCGGCGACACCCTGCGCCGTACCTTCTACTCGTCCCTGTACCGGTCCTTCCTCGCACCGAACGTCGGCAGCGACGCCGACGGCCGGTACACCGGCTGGGACCAGAAGATCCACCGCGCGCAGGGCTTCACGTACTACCAGAACTGGTCCCTGTGGGACACCTACCGCACCCAGTCCCAGCTGCTGTCGCTGCTCGCGCCGCGCGAGGCCCGCGACATGGCGATCTCGGTCATCAAGATCGACGAGGAGAGCGGCTGGCTGCCCAAGTGGGGTTACGGCACGGTCGAGACGAACATCATGACCGGTGACCCGGTCACCCCGTTCCTGACCAACGCCTACCAGCAGGGGCTGCTGAAGGGCTACGAGGAGCGGGCCTACCGCGCCCTCAAGAAGAACGCCGACGGCGTCCCGCCCGCCGGCTCGCCCGCGGTGGGCCGCGAGGCGAACAAGGAGTACATCGCGGACGGCTTCGCGCCGTACCTCAAGGGGCGCCCGCACGCCAAGCCCGGTGACTCCGACTACGACCACGGCGCGTCCGCGACACTGGAGTACGCCCTGTCGGACGCGATGCTCGCCGAGATGGCGCGGGACCTCGGCCACACCGCGGATGCCGCACGCTACGCCTGCCGCGCCCAGAACTACCGCAGGATCTTCGACCCCTCGACCGGTTTCTTCCGGGCCCGGGACGCCTCCGGCGCCTTCACCGGACCGGCCGACCCGGCGCAGAGCGAGGGCTTCCACGAGGGCACTGCCTGGCAGTACCAGTGGCTGGTCCCGCAGGACCTGCCCGGCATGGTGGACCTGATCGGCGGCACCGGGGCGGCCAACGAGCGGCTGGACTCCTTCTTCGCCTACGACCAGTTGGTGCAGGACCCCGCGAAGACGGCGCGCGAGGTGTGGGTGAACGGCCCGTACGCGTACTACAACGCGGACAAGTACAACCCGCAGAACGAGCCCGACCTCATCGCCCCGTACACGTATCTCTCCACCGGCCAGCCCTGGAAGACGACCGACGTGGTGCACGCGGCGCTGACCCTGTTCACCGACACCCCGACCGGGATGACCGGCAACGACGACCTCGGCACCATGTCGGCCTGGAACGTGCTGTCGTCCATCGGCATCTTCCCGGTGCAGCCCGGCTACGACACCTGGGGCCTGTCCACGCCCGTCTTCGACCGGGTCGACCTCACCCTCGACCGGCGCTACTACCCGCACGGCGCGCTCACCGTGACGGCGCCGGGCACCTCCGACGCCACCCGCTACATCCAGTCGGCCCGCGTCGACGGCGCCGCGTACGGGCGGACGTATCTGACGACGGACGACCTGCGGGGGACGCGTGCGCTGGACTTCACCGTCGGCGCCGAGCCGTCCGGGTGGGGAACGTCCGCGAAGACCGGACCGCCGGCGCTGAACTGACCCACCGCCGGGCCGGCCGTACGGCGGCTCAGCGCGAGGCGAGCTGGGCGGCGGCGCACCGGGTGCGCTGCCGGCCCAGTCCCTCGATCTCCAGCTCGATCACATCGCCCTCGGCCAGGTAGGGGAACCGTCCGGACAGGGCCACGCCCTGCGGGGTGCCGGTGTTGATGACGTCGCCGGGTTCCAGCACGAGGAACTGCGACAGCTGCCGGACGAGTTCCGCCACCGGGAAGATCATGTCGGCGGTGCTGGAGTCCTGCCGGGCCTCGCCGTTCACCCAGGACCGCAGCGCGAGCCGCTGCGGGTCGGGGATCTCGTCCGGGGTGGCCAGCCAGGGGCCCAGCGGGTTGAACGTCTCGCAGCTCTTGCCCTTGGACCACTGGCCGCCGGAGCGCTCCAGTTGGAAGGCGCGTTCGGAGACATCGTTGCTGAGCGCGTAGCCCGCCACGTAGGCCAGGGGATCGTCCGCCGCGGTGAGATAGCGGGCCGTGCGGCCGATGACGACGGCGAGTTCGACCTCCCAGTCGGTCTTCTCGGATCCGGGGGGAATCAACACGTCGTCCTCGGGGCCGACCACGGTGTTGGCCCCCTTGTAGAACAGGATCGGCTCGGTGGGCGGCGCGGAGCCGGATTCGGCGGCGTGGGCGGCGTAGTTCTGACCGATGCAGAGCAGCGCGCCGGGCCGGGCGAGGGGCGGTCCGACGCGTTCGCCGGCGATGGCGGTCGCGGGCAGGGCGTCGTCGGCCAGGGCCGCGGCGGCGCGGGCGATGCCGTCGGCGGCGAGGAAGGCGGCGTCGATGTCCGGGGTGAGTCCGGACAGGTCGAAGCAGCGGCCGTCGGGGGTGCCGGCCACCGGGCGTTCGCGGCCCGGTGCGCCGATCCTCATCAGTCGCATGTGTCGGCTCCAAGTGGTTGTGCGGGTCGGCGGGTCGGCGGGGCCCGGGAGCGGTACGGAGTCCGTCCGGGCCGGGGTTCACTCGACGCGGGCGAGGGCGGTGCGGTCGACGGTGTGCAGCAGGGGCTGTCCGGTCGCGAACCGTACGATCTCGTCCACGGTGCTGTCGCCCAGGGCCCTGCGGCACTCCACCGTGGCCGCTGCCTGATGGGGTGTCAGCAGTACGTTGGGCAGGTGCCGCAGGGGGTGGTCGGGAGGCAGCGGCTCGGTGTCGTACACGTCGAGCGCCGCGTCGATCCGGCCGGTGCGCAGCGCGGCGACGAGGGCCTGTTCGTCCACCAGCCAGGAGCGGGCGGTGTTCACCAGGCCCGCGCCGTCCGGCAGCAGGGCCAGTTCCCGGGCGCCGATGAGGTGGTGGGTCTCGGGCAGCGCCGGGGCGTGCACGGCCACGATGCGGCTCGACCCGAGCAGGTCGTCCAGCGCGGCCCTGCGCACGCCGAGCCGGGCGGCCTCCGGGTCGGTGAGCAACGGGTCGTGGACGCTCACCCGGGCGCCGAGGGCCGTGGCGAACGCGATGTAGGCGCGCCCGGTGCGGGAGGCGCCGATCACGCCGACCGGGCAGCCCTGGATCTCGTGCCGCGGTGGTGCCGCCGAGGCCCGGTCCCAGTCCGCGCCGCCGCGCAGGGCGTGGTCGAAGCGGTGGACGCGGTGCAGCAGGGCGAGGGTGAAGGCGAGCGCGACCTCGGCGACCGAGCGTGCCATGGCGGCGCCCGCCTGGGTGACCCGGACGCCGCGCGCGAAGACTTCCTGCCCGGCGTACGGGCTGATCGCGCCGCCGGTGTGCGCGAGCAGCGCCAGCCCCGGTGCCGCGGCGAGCAGTTCGGCGTCGACCCGGGCGGTGCCCCAGGCGGTGACCAGGACGCGGGCGGACGGCAGGACGGCGGCGAGCGCGTCCCGGTCCGTGTGGTCCTCCAGTACGGTCACGTCCGCCACGGAGCACAGCCGCTGCCAGGCGGCGGGGGTGAACAGCTGGGCGCGCAGCGCTTCGGGCACCGCCACCACGGTCGGTACCCGTGTGCCGGGAGCGGGCCCGGCGGTGAGGTCAGCGGAGCCAGTCATCGAGGTGCTCCGCCACGAACGCGTCGTCGGTGACCCACGGGTGGGCCTTGCAGACCCGGGTCAGTTCGTCGGCCTGTCCGGGCGACAGGTGCTCGGCCGGGTCCAGGCACCAGGTGCCCGCGAGCAGGCCCTGGCGGCGCAGCACCTCGTGCACCCCGGCGATGCAGCCGCGGAAGCCGCCGCGTACGTCGAACACCGCCGCGTTGGCCTCGGTGAGCTGCGGCGCGCGGCGCAGCAGTTCGACGGTGAGGGCGTGGTCGCCCGCACGGGCCCGGCGCACCTCCGCCAGCAGCCGTACCGCGGTGTGCGTCCACACCGCCCACTGGCCGAGCAGCCCGCCGGCGAACCAGCGCAGGGCGCCGCCACGGGTCCGGTAGGGGGTCAGCAGGTCGGTGACGATGGCGTCGTCGTTGCCGGTGTAGAGGGCGACGTCCGCGGCGCGGTCGGCGTTCGCCACGGCGTCGACGACCTCGGCGGTGCGGTAGCGGTCGAACGGCGCGGTCTTGATGGCGACGACGGAGGGGATGTCGGCGAGGGCGCGCCAGAAGGACGGTGACAGATAGCGGCCGCCGACCGCCTCCTGGAGGTAGAAGCCGATGACCGGCAGCACCTCGCCGACGGCGCGGGCGCGGTCCAGCAGGGCGGCTTCGTCGGCGCCCGGCACCTGGGGGCTCAGCAGCACGGCGTCGTAGCCGAGTTCGGCCGCGAGTTCCGTCTCGGCGACGGCCTGCGCGGTGTAGCCGCAGGCGCCGGCCACCCGGACGACGGGGCGGTCCGCCTCGCGGTCGACGGTCTCGGCCGCGAGTTCCAGCACCGGGCGGAGCAGGCCGACGGACGGTTCGCGGATCTCGAACTGGGTGGTGTGCACGCCCACGGCGATGCCGCCGGCACCGGACGCGAGGTAGTAGCGCGTCAGGGCCCGCTGGCGGCGTTCGTCGAGCCGGCGGTCGGCGCCCAGGGCCAGCGGGTGGGCGGGGACGACCGTTCCGCGGGCGAGCAGGTCGAGCGGGGCGGGCGCGGGCACGGGGTGTGGTTCGCGGTGCGCCCCGGGGTGGGGCAGCGCGTCGGGGTGCGTCACGGGGGTCAGAACCTTCCGTCGCGGACGTCGAACTTCGTGGGCTTGCCGGACAGTGGCTGTCCGTCGTGTATCCAGCCCGCCTGCCAGGACACCAGGGTGGCCAGCGGGACGGCGGGATAGCCGAACTCCGCGTGGCAGAGCGAGGCGTCGGAGAGCAGACCGGTGCCCGACTCCTCGCCCGCGAAGTGCGCCGTGGTGCCGAACTCGGCGGCGAACCGGTGCGCGAGGCGCCGTACCGACGCGGTCTCGGGCCCGGTGACGTTGACGACGAAGGGGTCGGCGGCGGCCCGGGTGAGCGAGCGCAGCGCGACCTCGTTGGCGTAGCCCTGCCAGACGACGTTGACATGGCCGGTGGCGAGGGAGACGGGCGCGCCGGAGCGCACCGCGTCCGCGATGTCGGCGAGGACGCCGTAGCGCAGGTCGACGGCGTAGTTCAGCCGGATCAGGGACACCGGGGTGCCGCTGCGCCGGGCGTGGTGGCCGAAGACCCGTTCGCGGCCCAGGCAGGACATCGCGTACTCGCCGACGGGCCCCGTGGGGTCGTCCTCGGCGCTGCCGGAGTCGGCGACGGAGACCAGCGGATAGACGTTGCCGGTGGAGAAGGCCGCGATGCGGGCGCGTGGGTAGCGGCGGGCGATCCGGTCGGGCAGGGCGGCGTTGACCGCCCAGGCGGAGGTGGGGTCGTTGGCGCTGCCGAACTTGGCGCCGACCATGAAGACCACGTTTCCGGCGTCGGGCAGCCGCCCGGGGTCGCCGTCCATCAGGTCGAAGGGGACCGTCTCGACGCCGTCGGCGGCGAGCGCGGCGGCGGCCTGCGGGTCGGACCAGCGGGAGACGGCGCGCACGGCCAGGTCGCCGCGTCCGGCGGCGTCCAGGGCGCGGCGGGCGAGCCGGCACAGGCTGGGTCCCATCTTGCCGCCGGCGCCGAGGACCAGCAGGTCCCCGTCGAGGCCGGCCAGGTCGGCGACGAGGGCAGGCGAGGGCGTGGCCAGCAGGTTCTCCAACTCGCCCGCGTCGCGGGGCCGTTCGAGGGCGGGCGCGGGGGCGGTGGTGGGGGGTGCGGATTGCATACGGCTCCTTGGTGGCCGGGGTCAGAAGGGCCCTAGCCCTTGACGGCGGATCCGACGACGCCCTCGGTGAAGTACCGCTGGCCCACCAGGTAGGCGCTGAAGATCGGTACGAAGGCGATGACGGAACCGGCGAGGACCTGGTTGAGCGGGACCTGCTCCTGCTGGAGCGAGGCGATGCCGACGGTGAGGGTGCGCATCTCGGCGCTCTGGCCGACGATCAGCGGCCACAGGAAGTCGTTCCAGTGCCACAGGAAGACGAAGGTGCCCAGGGTGGCGAGGACCGGTTTGAGCAGCGGCAGCACGATGCGGAGGAAGATCTGCAGTTCGCCGCAGCCGTCGAGGCGGGCCGCCTCGAAGATCTCGTCGGGCAGCCCGAGGATGAACTGCCGCATCAGGAAGACCGCCTGGGCGTTGGCGAGAGTGGGCACGATCAGGCCCCAGTAGGTGTCCACGCCGCCGAGCTTCGAGATCAGGATGAAGGTCGGGATCATGGTGACGTGGTAGGGGACCATGACCATCGACAGGAACGACCAGAACATGGTCTCCCGGCCGGGGAAGCGTTTCTTGGCGAAGGCGTATCCGGCGAGCGAGGCCAGCAGCAGCACACCGACGACCGAGACCAGCGAGTAGACCAGGGTGTTCAGCAACCAGCGCGGCACGTCGCGGGAGCCGAGGACCTCGGAGTAGGCCCCGCCGGTGAGGTGCCAGGGGAACAGGCTGCCCGGCAGGTCGACCGCGCCCTGGGGGTGCAGCGAGAGGACCACCATGGCGTAGAAGGGGAACAGGGTCGCCACCGAGGCCAGGGCGAGCAGGACACCCCGGACGAGCTTGCCGGTCCGGGTGGGCCGCAGCCCGGCCGGAACCTCGGAGGCGGGGGCGCGGCGCCGGCCGCGGCCGGGCCGTGCCGGGGCGGTCCCGCCGGGTGCGGCGGGCGGTGCGGCGGGGGCCGCGGGGGCCTGTGTCGTGGGCGCCATGTCACTTCTCCTTTCCGAGGACGGTCCGTTGGACCAGGGCGACGACGACGGTGAGGACGAACAGCGCACAGCCGATGGCGCTGGCGTAGCCCAGGTCGAAGTACTTGAAGCCGGTGTCGTAGAGCTGGAAGACCAGGGAGTAGCTGGCGTTGGCCGGGCCGCCGCCGGTCATCATGTAGACGGCGTCGAACACCTGGAAGCTGTTGGTGGTCTCGATGACGGCGAGGAAGAAGAAGGCCGGCCGCAGTTGCGGCGCGACGATGTGGCGGAAGCGCTGGAAGGGGCCGGCGCCGTCCACCAGTGCCGCCTCCTCCAGTTCCGCGGGGAGGTCCTGGAGCCGGGCGAGCACGATGAGCATGCCGTACCCGCATCGCGACCAGATGCCGACCAGCGCGAGGGCGGGCAGCACCAGTACGGAGTCGCTGAGCCAGGACTGGTCGGGCAGCCCGAGAAAGCCCATCAGGGCCGACCAGGGGCCCTTGGTGGAGAAGATCCACACGAAGACGGTGGAGGCGAGGACCAGGCTGGTGACGACGGGCAGGAAGAACACCGAGCGGAACAGCTTGCTGGCACGGAAGGCCCGCCGGGTGAGCAGGGCGAGGCCGAGCGAGGCACCGATCCCGAGGGGGACGGCCAGCACGGTGTAGATGACGGTGACCTTGAGCGCGGACCAGAACAGCGGGTCCGCCAGCAGGCGCCGGAAGTTCTCCAGGCCGGTGAAGTGCGTGACGTCGCCGGGCACGTAGTCGGTGAAGGCGAGCAGCAGGCCGGCCACGCCGGGGCCGAACCGGAAGACGACGAACAGCACCAGGCAGGGCAGGACGAACAGCAGCCCGGCCCATGCCTCCTTGCGGCGCAGCGACCCGCGGACGGTCCGGGCGGGTCGGGGGCGTTCCGCGACTGCGGCCACGGGACCTCCTTGGGTGGGTGGGGCCGCGCGCGGCGGCGCGGCGGGTAGGTGGGGACGACGACTGCGGCGGGCGGCCCCGGCGGGCCCGGTGCGGGCGTGCCGAGCGCCGGGGGTCCGCCCGTGGTCAGCGCTTGCGGGCGATGATCTGGTCGGCCGCGGACGCTGCCTTGTCCAGTGCCTGCTTCGGGCTCTCCTTGCCGAGGAGCGCGGACTGGATCTCCGGTGCGAGGACGCCCATCACATCGCGGGCGGCGGTGGTCAGCGGGCCCACGTCGGCGACGTCGAGGACCTTCTCGGTGGCCTGCTGCATGGTGTCGCCCGGGTAGAGGTCGGTGGCGTCGGTGCGGGCGGGGAAGTAGCCGCCGGGCTTGACCAGCCCGGCGACGTTCTCCGGCTGCGCCACGAACGAGATCCACTTGCCGGCCGCGCTGGTGTCGCCGCCCTTGAACAGGGCGAGGGTGCCGACCGTGCCGTAGGCCACCGGTTTCTGCCGGGTGAGGGCGGACCCGATGACGATGTTCTCCTTGCCCCAGAAGCCCGCCACCTCCGCGGCGGTGTTCTGCCAGGTGCAGGCGACCTTGCCCCTGGCGAGGTCGGTCTGTTCCATCGACGGGGTCTTGGTGATCAGGTCCTTCGGCGTCCAGCCGTGGTCCGTGAAGGTCTTCAGCCAGGTCAGGGCGGTGACCCCGGCGTCGCTGTTGAACGCGGCCTTCTTCCCGTCGGTGGAGAACACATCGCCGCCGGCCTGCCACAGCAGCGGGTAGTAGGTCATGTTGAGGGTGGCGGTGGTGTCCCCGCTGTAGGTGATGGCGTAGTAGCCCTTCTCCTTCAGCCGGGGGGCCAGGGCGGCCAGGTCGTCCCAGGTGGTCGGCGCGGAGTGCACGCCGATCGCGTCGAGGGCCTTCTTGTTGCACATGAGCGGGTACACCGACATCAGCACCGGGGTGGCCATCGCCTTCCCGTCGACGGTGACGGCCTTCATGGCGCTGGGGCGGTAGGCGGACTTGGCCGAGGCGGGCATGTACTCGTCGGCGGGGACGAGGTTGCGCTGGTAAGCGGCCAGTTGGTCGGGGATCAGATAGGCCACGTCGGGTCCCTTGCCGGCGGCGAGGGCGGTGGTCAGTTTGGTGTCGCGGTCGGCCCAGGGGTAGGTGGAGACCTTGACGTCGATGTCCGGGTTGGCCTTCTCGAACTTCTTCTCCAGGCCGTTCCAGTAGGCGGCGTTGGCCTTCTCGTCGTTGATGACGGGATAGGCCCAGGTGGTGACGGTGGCCTTGCCGCCGGCCGTGCCGCTGCCGCCGCCACAGGCGGCGAGGGTGAAGGCGGAGGTGACCGCGGTCGCCGCGGCGGCGAGCCGCGTGGTGCGGGTTCTCATGGAGGACTCCTCGGGTGGTGGTGTGCGGCGGTATGCGGAATGTCCGGGTCGGTCGGCGCGGCGGACCGCGGGCTCAGCGCGGCGGGACGGTCTCGACGGTCCCCCGGTGCCGGGAGCGCTCGGCGGCGAACGCGGCGAGGTGGCTGCCCAGCGACTCGGCGGGACCTGACCGGATGTGGGTCCGGTCGCCGGTGGCGAGGGCGGTGACGAACGCCTCCGTCAGCACGGTGTCGCCGCCGCCGTGGCCGTCGGCGGCGTTGGAGCCGCTGGGTCCGGTGGTGCGGACGGTCACCGTGTCGTCGCGGAAGTCGTGGACGACGACCTGTTCGCCGTCGCCGCGCAGCCAGCCGTGGCTGCCGAAGATCCGGGTCTGGCGGTGGGTCTGCTCGGTGAACGCGGACACGGTGAGGGTGGCGGTCACCCCGCCGCTCAGCCGCATCGCCACCACCTGGTGGTCGACCACGTCGTTGTCGCTGTGGTAGACGCAGCGTCCGTACGGGCCGGTGCGCAGGGCCTCGGTGAGCACCGGTTCGTCGTCGGGTCCGTGGGCCGCCGCGGTGACGTGGCTGACGGGCCATGAACCGCCGGTCCTGCGCAGCGCGGGGTAGTACAGCTTGCGGGCCGAGTAGGGGCAGCCGGATTCGACCGGGCAGGTCAGGCAGGTGTCGGTGGCTCCGTCCGGGGCGTTCTCCGGCCGGAAGTGGACGAGGTCGCCGAAGCTGGCGACGGTCTCGATGCGACGCCCGGTCACATAGGCGATCCAGTCCAGGTCGTGGCTGGACTTGGCCAGGACGAGGGGCGACGACCGGTCCTCGCGCCGCCACGGTCCGCGGACGTAGCTGTGGGCGAAGTGCCACCAGCCGACCGGCTCCAGGTGTTCCACCCCGGTGATCCGGCCGAGCACCCCCTCGGCGACGACCTCGCGCACCAGGTCGGTGTACGGGGTGTAGCGCATGACGTGGCAGACGGCGAACGGCACGCCCGCCGCCTCCACACCCGCCACCAGGGTGCGGCACTCCTCCTCGGTGGGGGCGAGCGGTTTCTCGGTCATGATGGCGTATCCGGCGCGGGCGAGCGCGAGCACCGGTTCGACGTGCTCCCGGTCCTGGGTGGCGAGGATGACGCCGTCGGCGATCCGGCCGTCGCGTTCGGTGGCGGCGAGGAGTTCCCGCCAGCCGGGGTACTGGGTGTCGGCGCGGGCCGCCGCGCGCGCCCCGGGGTCGGGGTCGGCGACGGCCACCAGCCGGGCCCGGTCGGGGTGCTCGTGGATCCAGCCGGCGTAGGTGAGGCCGCGGTTGCCCGCGCCGACGAGCGCGATACGGACGGGACCGCCGCCGGCTCGCGCGTTCGGCGCGGTGGCTGCCGTGGAGTGGGTTTCGGGCATGGTGTCGTCCAGGTTCGGTTTCGGTCCGGTGCTCGCGGGCAGTGTCGCCGGCGCGGCCGGGCGGCTCAGATCAGCAGGTTTCCGACGGTGTACTGGATCTCGGTCCGTTCCGGCGGCAGCGCGGTCCGCTCGGTGCCGTCCTCCACGCATCCGCTGTGCAGCAGGTGGCTGTCGGCCTGGAACGCCCCGGCCTTGAGTTCCAGCCGGCCGCCGGTGAAGGTGCAGCCGGTGGCCTGGTAGCGGTTGGGGCCGTCGGTGATCAGCAGGTGGGCGGTCGGGCCATCGGCCGCCTCGGACACCAGGCCGTCCAGGTGCCAGGTGACGGTCCGCTCTCCCCCGGTGCGGCTCAGCAGGGCGGCCGCGTTGTTGGTGCCGGTGAGCCGTGCGCCGGAATCGATGCGCAGCCGTTGGTCGTGCGCGGAGTCGAGCCGCAGTCCGGTGTCGGTGAGGGTGCCGCCGCGCACGGTGGTGTCGCGGTGCGCGACCGTGGTGGGGCCGGCCTTCGGGTCGCCGGTGAGGGTGCAGTCCTCCAGGACCAGGGTGCCGGCGCCGTCGAAGGCGCTGCCGCCCAGGCCGCCCAGGCCGCTCAGCACGACGCGCTGGAGGTGCAGGTCCGACGCGACGGTGGCGGCGGTGACCGGGTTGGCGTCGCCCTGGGTGAAGTCGGAGTCGGCGATCACGTTGGGGCGCCGGGAGCGGCTGGACGCCTGGCTGATCACCAGGGGTCCGGAGGCGGTGCAGCCGCGGATCTGCACACCGTCGGCGTTCACCCACAGCATGCCGGAGCCCGCCTGGGCGTTGCCGATGACGTGCATGTCCTCCAGCGTCAGGTCGGTGACCGCGACCCGGGCGACGAACCACGAGCACACGTGTTTGCGCACGGTGATCCGTTTCGCGGCCGAGCCCCAGGCGGCACCGGAGTTGGCGAACGTCATCAGGCCCGAGTTGCCGGTGTAGACCAGGTCGTGCTCGAACTGGCCGTGGGTGACGAACGGCCCCTGGTCGTCGCCGTCGCCGTGGCAGTTGGTGACGTAGCCGTAGGCGGACGCGGTCCAGTCGTTCAGGTGGCGTGCGTTGGCGACGTGGCAGTCCTCGACGTGGCCGTACAGGCAGTAGATCTGCTGGGTGAGGTAGCCGGCGCCGCCCCAGGTGACCGAGGCCGGGTTCTTCAACTGGCACTGGTAGGTGTGGAAGTAGGTGCACCAGCGGCGCATGACGACGGGCCAGAACGTGCCGGTCGCGTCGATGCCGGAGACGTCGCAGGACACCGCGTACTCGTACGCCACCGGGTGGGATCCGGTGTAGGTGTCGCCGTCGGGCACGCCCTCGAAGACCATGTTGCGCACGTGGGCGCGCTGCACGGGGTCGACCCTGGTCCAGGTGAAGGTGCGGCCCGCGGCCAGTTCCCAGCCGATCTTGTAGTTGACGCGGATGTGTGTCGCGTCGACGACCTGTGTGACCTGGACGAGTTTCTGCACCTCCTTCTGGTAGGTGCCGCCGCCGGCGGGGGCGTCGATCTCCACCGCCCACCACTGGCCCACCTGGAACCGCCCCGTGTCGGGCACCTCGAAGACGTCGGCGAGATCGGGCATGGGCTTCGTCAGGGACGACTTCACCACGGTGTCGGTGACCTCGCCGCGGAAGTACAGGACGGCGCCGAAGGGGTTGTCGTAGGAGTTCTTCTCGATGCCCGCGGTGCTGACCCGGTGGCCGCCGAAGTCCAGCTCGACACGGGAGCGGCCGAAGGTGTGCCGGTTGGTGAACAGCAGGTCGGTGTGGGCTTCGACGCGGTGCACCGAGTCGTCGGCGACCATCGCGTCCAGCGCCGCGTCGGCCGGTGCGGAGTCGTCGAACAGGCCGAACCTGCGGAAGTCCATGATGCCGTCGTGCACCTGACGCCAGCGGCCGCTGTGGCCGGGCCGGTCGGGCGCCAGCACCGTGCCGCCGTTGTGGGCGGCGGTCGAGGCGGCGTCCCAGCGTACGACCATGCCGCCGCCGTCACCTGGGGTGCGGTAACCGGCGACGACCGCCGTCGAGCCGTCGCGCAGTCCTTCCGGTTTCAGGGCGCGAAGGCGCGCGACGGTGTCCACGGCCCGGACGCCGGACGCCTGGGACTCGGCGGCAGGTGCCGCTTCGGCGGTGGCGGCGGTGGCGGTCGCGGCAGTGGCGGCGGTGACCGCGGCCAGCAGGCCGGTCACCGAGCCGGCCCGGAGCAGGGCGCGGCGGCCCGTCGTGCCGGGCGGGGCCGGCGTGGCGGTGGGCTGGGTCGGGGGTGAAGGGGGACAGGGCTCTGCAACGGGACGGGTGGGAACGCTCACGGGACCTCAGGCCTTCATCGGATGGGCGGTGAGGAGTTCCCGCGATGACGTGGACCGGCGGACGGACGGGCCGGACCGGTCACGCACGGACGTGGGTGCCGTGCGTCGGGCGGATGGCTGGGGATCGGGTCGTGGGGGATGCGCGCCCCGGGCAGGGACAGCGGCGACCGCGGTGCCGGTGGAACCTGCCACCGGACTTGTGCGAGGAAGCTATGTGCTCGACAGGATGCCGTCAAGACAGTTCACCGATGAAACAGGAAAGTAACGGAGGGAGAAAAGGGGGGGGTTGGACGGCCGCTGACCGCATCGCGCCGCCGTCGCCTCACCGTGCGCCGGCCTGCGACGGACGGGCGGCGGGGTCGGCCGGTGTGGGTCGCGGCCGGGTTCGGATGCCGGGTCCGGAGGCCCGCTTCGGAGGCCAGGTTCGGAGGCCAGGTTCGAAGGCCCGCTTCGGAGGCCGGGTTCGGCGCCGCGGTCCCGGACCCGGGCACCCACGGACGGCACTTCACGGCACCCGTCACCCGCGCGTGGCCCGGCGGACGACGGGACCGCGCACACCCGTGGGGCCCGTCGCGCGCACCTCGGGCCCGCCGTGCACACCTGTGGCCGGCGCGCACACCTGCGGCCGTCGTACGGGCCTGGATCTCGGCACGCACACCTGTGGGCAGGCGTGCACACCCGGGGAGACACCGCACGCCGCAGGCGGCACGACGACCCGCCCGCCCTACTCGGCGGGCCGCCGACTTCGGCGCCGTGCCGTGGTCAGCGCCTCCCCCGCGCCGGCCGGGCCCCCGCGCTCGCTCGGCGTCCCCGCCCCGTCAGGTCAGGACGCCCGTCGCCTCCGCCGCCTCCCCCGCCGCGCCGAGTGCGCGGCTGATGTCGCCGGCCGCGTCGCGCACCTGGCGGCCCAGTTCCTGGAAGCGCCAGCCCGGCAGGTCGAGCTTGAGACCGGTGACACTGATCGCGCCGGCCGTGCGCCCCGCGTGGTCGCGTACGACGCTGCCGATGCAGAAGATCCCGTCGGCGTCCTCCTCGTCGTCCAGCGCGTAGCCCGCCGTACGCACGTCCCTGAGGTGGGCGAACAGCGTCTCCACGTCGGTGATGGTGCGCGTGGTGCGGCGGGGCAGTCCGGCGCCGGCGATCAGCGCGCGGGCCTCGCCCTCGGGCATCGCGGCGAGCAGTGCCTTGCCCAGTCCGGAGCAGTGCGGCAGCTCCCGGGTGCCCATGCGCAGGTCGAGCCGGGGGCCGGCGTCCAGGTCGACCTGGTCGATCACCACGGCGTGCCCGCTCTCCAGCACGGCGACCCGGGAGGCGAGCCCGGACCGTGCGCTCAGCTCGCGCAGCACCGGCCGTGCCACGTCGCGCAGCGACACCTGCTCCTGGGCGCGTTCGCCGAGCCGGGCCAGGCCCATGCCCAGGCGGTAGCGCCGGTTCATGCCCTCGCCGTCGTCGGCCACCAGGCCGTAGTGCCGCAGGGTCTGCAGGATCCCGAAGGCCGCGCTCTTGGAGATGCCGCACCGCTGGCCGATCTCGGTGACGCTCATCCCCTGTCCGGGCGCTCCCGACGCGAGGACCTGAAGGATCTCGGCCGCACGGCCGACGGTCTTGACCCAGTACTTCGGCTGGTGAGAAGCCTCCTCGCCGAGGGTCTCACCCACATTGTTCCGCATAGCAGAACAGTCTATCCGTCTGTCGACCCTTGACGGGTGCGGATCACGAGAACTACCATCCACATTGTTTTGCTATACGAAACAGCGTTCTGAAAAAACGAAAATCCTGCGATGACTGCCGGGCGGATGGCGCACCGGGAACAGCGGCCGGGCAGGGCCCTGTCCCACTTCACCCGCATTCAACGCATTGGAGCAGCGACATGACGCTCGCCGAGCGCGCCCGCCGGGTCATCCCCGGAGGGGTCAACAGCGGCCAGCGCAGCATCCCCGGACTGACCGACCTGGTGATCGCCCGTACCGAGGGGTCCCGCTTCTGGGACGTCACCGGCCGGGAGTTCACCGACTACCACGCCGCCTTCGGTCCCCCACTGCTCGGTCACAACGACCCCGACGTGGCCGCGGCGGTCGCCGGCGCCCGTGTCTCGCTCGGGCTGACCGGCGTGGCCGTCACCGAGGGCGAGATCGCCCTGGCCGAACAGCTCGTCGAACTGGTCCCGTCGATGGAGAAGGTGCTGCTGACCAGCACCGGCAGTGAGGCGACGTTCCACGCGCTGCGCGTGGCGCGCGCGGCGACCGGACGCCGGCTGGTCGTCAAGTTCCAGGGCTGCTACCACGGCTGGCACGACTCGGTGAGCCTCAACGTCATCTCCGCGCCGGACCGGGTCGGCAGCCCCGACCCCACCTCCACCGGCATCCTCCCGGAGGTGCTGGCGGCCACCCTGGTGCTGCGCTTCAACGACGTCGAGGCGGTCCGCCGGGCCTTCGCCGACCACGGGCAGGACATCGCCGCGGTCATCCTGGAGCCCGTCCCGCACAACGTGGGCGCCCTGCTGCCCACCGACGCGTTCCTGCGCACCCTGCGCGAGGAGTGCACCAAGGCCGGCAGCGTCCTGGTCTTCGACGAGGTCATCACCGGTTTCCGGCACGCGCTCGGCGGCTACCAGTCCATCGCCGGTGTCGTCCCCGACCTCACCACCCTGGGCAAGGCCATCGCCAACGGCGCCCCAGTCGGCGCCATCGGCGGCCGGGCCGACCTCATGGACCACTTCAGCTCCCGGCCCGGCGGCCCGGTCTTCTTCGCCGGCACCTACAACGGCCACCCGGACGTGGTCGCCGCCGCGCTGGCCACCATCCGCAAACTCCGCGAGGAACCGGTGCACGAGCACGTCTTCCGGCTCGGCGACCGGGTGCGGGCCGGACTCACCGAGCTGTACCGCACCCTGGACGTGCCCGCCGTGGTCACCGGCTACGGCTCGGTGTTCGTCAGCTACTTCATGTCCGGCCCCGAGCCACGCAGTTACGACGACCTGCTGGCCAACGACACCGCCCTCTTCGTCGGCTACCGGCGCCGCCTGATCGACGAGGGCGTGTTCGAACTGCCGCTGAACCTCAAGCGCAGCCACCTGTCGTACGCGCACACCGACGCGGACGTGGACCGGCTGCTGACGGCGACCGAGACCGCCGTACGGCACGCCCTCGCCGAGGGCGGCGCCGATGACCTGGAGAACGCCACGACCATGGGCGGAGCGCTGCGCTGATGCTGACCGTCGACACCAGCCGTCCGGCGGGCCCCGCCGGCCGCATCACCCGGGTGGAGACCCTGGCCCTGGGCACCGCGTGGCGCGACTTCGGCTACGTACGCCTGCACACCGACGAGGGACTGACCGGCGTCGGGGAGATCACCCATCCCTACCGGGTACAGGAGACCTGTGCCCTGGCCGAGGCGATGGGCCGCCGCCACCTCGTCGGCGCCGACCCCTTCGACGTGGAGGAGCTGTGGCTGCGCCTGTACCAGGGCGACTTCCTGCGCGGCGGCGACATCGGCGGGATCGTCGTCTCGGGCGTCGACCAGGCGCTGTACGACCTGATGGGCAAGGCCCTCGGGGTGCCCGCGTACCGCCTCACGGGCGGCGCGACCCGGGACCGGGTGCGGGTGTACGCCAACGGCTGGTACACCGGGGAGCGCACACCAGAGGTGTTCGCCGCCAAGGCCAGGGCTACCGTCGCCAAGGGCTACACCGGTCTCAAGCTCGACCCGTTCGGTGCCGGGCTGCACGAACTCGACCGCTTCGAGCTGCGCCGTTCGCTGGCGCTGGTCGAGGCCGTCCGCGAGGCGATCGGCCCGGACGTCGACCTCTACATCGAGGGGCACGCCCGGTTCGCGATGGGCACCGCCCGCCGGCTGGTGCACGAGCTGGCGCCGTACGACATCGGCTGGTTCGAGGAACCCCTGCCGTGGACCCACATCGAGCGCTACGCCGAACTGCGCGCCCAGGCACCGTTCCCCATCTCCGGCGGGGAGCACTTCCACAACCGCTACGAGTACAAGCCGCTGTTCGCCACGAACGCCGTCGACATCATCCAGCCGGACCTGTCCATGGCGGGCGGCTTCACGGAACTCCGCAAGATCGCGGCGCAGGCGGAGGCGCACGGCATGACGGTCGCGCCGCACAACTCCAACTCCCCGCTGTGCACCACCGCCTCGGTGCACGCCGCGCTCGGGCTCACCAACTTCACCGTCCTGGAGACCTTCGACGGTCTGCTGGAGCCGTACGTCTTCGAGGCGGTCAAGGGCGCCCTGCCCGTCGTGGACGGGCACATCGGGCTGCCCGACCGGCCCGGTCTCGGTGTGGAGCTGGTGGACGAGGTGTTCGCGGAGCACCCGCCCACCCATCTGTTCTGGAACATGTTCGCCGAGGGCTGGGAGAAGAGGAACCGCACGTGATCGTCGACGTCCACTCACACCTGTTCCGGCACAGCCACGACTTCGACGACACGTTCCGCGCCGAGTCGGCGCGGGCGCACGCCGGCGAGGTGGACCTCACGGTGCGCTGGGAGGACTACGCGGCGACCGCACCGCCCGGCACCCGCACCATCGTGGTGGGCGGCAAGGCGCGGCGCAGCGGCCTGTGGGTGGACGACGCGGCGGTCGCCGCGTACGTCGCGCGGCGGCCCGACCGGCTCATCGGCTACCTCGCCCTGGACCCGACCCAGCCGGGCTGGCAGGACGAACTGCGCCACGGCCACCAGGAGCTGGGGCTGCGCGGCATCAAGCTGATGCCGATGTACGCCGGGTTCGACCCGGCTGCCGAGGAGTACGACCCGCTGTACGCGTACGCCGAACGGCACGGGCTGCCGCTGCTGGTGCACACCGGCACCACCTTCGTCTCCCAGGCCCGTCTGGAGTACGCGATGCCGCGCCACCTGGACGAGGTCGCCATCCGTCACCCCGAGCTGCGGATGGTCCTCGCCCACCTGGGCCACCCCTTCGAGGGCGAGTGCATCGCGGTGATCCGCAAGCACCCCCACGTGTACGCCGACATCAGCGCGCTGCACTACCGGCCCTTCCAGCTCTGGCACAGTCTGCGCCTGGTCCAGGACTACGGGGTCTGGGACAAGCTCCTGTTCGGCAGCGACTATCCCTTCACCACCGTAGACGCCTCGATCGAGGGCCTGCGCCGGATCGCCGCGATCCCGGGCATCCCCGGGCTCGACCCGCTGGACCGCGACGCGGTGGAGGCCCTGATCCACCGTCCGTCGCTCGACCTGCTGGGCCTCGGCTGACCCGGCGCGCCGGGACCGCCGCACGACAGGAGACCACTCATGGACCGCTTCGACCTGACCGGACGCACCGCACTGGTCACCGGCGCCGCCCGCGGCCTGGGCCGGGCCTTCGCCATCGCGCTCGCCGAGGCGGGCGCCGGTCTGGTCCTGACCGATCTGCCCGGGACGGCCGACCTGGAGGTGACCGCGGCGCGGATCGAGGCGCTGGGCCGTCCGGTCCACGTCCTGCCCCAGGACCTGAGCCGCACCGGCGAACTGCGCGGCTTCGCCGACCGGGTGCGCGCGGCGGGGCCCGTGCACATCCTCGTCAACAACGCCGGCGTCGCCGCCCTGGAGCGCTTCAACGAGATCACACCGGAGAGCTGGTACCGGGTGATGCGGGTCAATCTCGACGCCGTGTTCTTCCTCAGCCAGCGGATCGCCGAGCACATGGCGGCCGACCGGGTGGCCGGCCGCATCATCAACATCACCTCGAAGAACGCCCTGGTCGCCGAGGCGGGCCTGGCCCACTACAACGCCTCGAAGGCGGCCGTCGACCTGCTCACCCAGACCCTCGCCGTGGAGCTGGCGCCCCACGGCATCACCGTCAACAGCATCGCGCCCGGCATGGTGCACACCCCCATCGACGGTGAATTCCCCTTCGACCGCGAGGCGTTCGAGGCCGCGTACCGGGAGCGCATCCCGCTGGGCCGGTACGCCGATCCCGAGGAGTGCACCGGGGCGCTGCTGCTGCTCGCCTCGGACGCCGGCGCCTACCTCACCGGCACCCGCATCGTCGTCGACGGCGGTGTGCTGGCCGACCAGATGCCCCGTACCCGCTTCATGCCGCCCTACCGCTCCACCCTCACCACCGAGACCACCGAGACCACAGAGACCACAGAGACCTCTGAGACCACCGAGACCACCGAGTAGCGCACCGCGACGGCCGAGCAGTGCTCCGCGCGGGCACGGCACCGGACAAGGAAGGCTTCCACCGCGATGAGATCCGACGGCACGGCCCACGAACCCGCAGGACCCGCCCCGGGCGCGGCCGACGCCGGCCGGCCGCGCCCCGCACCCGGCTCGCGCCGCAGCCTGCTGAGCGCGGGCGGACTGGGCGCGGCCCTCGCCGCCACCGCCGTACTCGCGGCGCCGGGCACCGCGTACGCGGGCCACGGGACGGCGGGGACGGCCGAGGTGACCGGCGCCGACACCGTGGCCGCCCTGCTCGCCCTGCCCTCCAGGAACCGTACGGACGGCGAACGGGCCGTGGTGGCCGGCTACCACACGCCGGGCGACGGGGGCGGCATGGCGCTGCGCTGGGACGCCCGCTCCACCGCCGCCCACAACGGCGGGACCGTGCTGACACCCGACGACCGCCCGGCCCGCGGCCGGTGGCGCCAACTCCACGACGGTGTCCTCGACTTCCGCCGATTCGGGCATTTCGACGCGTCGCGCCCGGCCGACGACGCCCTCGACGCCCTGCTCCGCGACGACACGGTGCACCGGATCGAGGCCCACACCGACCTGCTGTTCCGGCGTCGCCACACGGTCGGCCGGTCCCGTCTGGAGTTCGACTTCGGCGGCCATGAGGTGCACACCGGCGGCATGGAGAAGAACACCCACGACAATCCGTTCGGGGCGCTGCTGTACTGCGCGGGCATCCCGACCGGCACCGTCGTCCGGTACGCCCTGGCCGCGAAGGTCGTCGAACTCACCGACTGCTTCCCCGTCCCGGACTCGACCGCCTTCACGGTCGGTGAGTGGTGGAGCCTGCGCGGCGACGAGGTGTCCGGCGGCGGAGCCGACGAACGCGAGTTGCAGAAGCTGGTGCAGATCACCGAGATCGTCGACGCCACGCGGGTCCGGGTGAACTACCTCAACGGCTGGGAGCTGGCGGCGGGGCGTACCGTCACCTGGACCCGGGTCCGCCCGGTGGAGCGGGTGCACGTGCGCAACATGGTCTTCCTCGGCGCCGGGCAGGACACCGGTGCCGTCGACGACGAGTACTCCGGGTCGCATCCGGTCGCATACGAGTACGCGGTGGACTGCGACGTGTCCGGGATCCACGCCACCGGCACCTTCTGGCCGGTGATCATGCGGCGCTGGTGCACCCGGTTCCGCACCGAGAGCTGCTCGCTGAAGAACCCGCCCACCGTGATGTACGGCGGGGCCGGCTACCTCACCCAGCAGATCTACTGTCTCTACGGCCGGGTCGCCGACTGCACCACGAGCAATGTCCGCCACCTCAACGACCTGACCGCGTCCGCCTACTGCCATGTCGTCAACTGCCACGGTGACGGCGACGACGAGGGCGGAAACCCCTTCACCACCCATGGGCAGTACGAGCACGACCTGGTCTTCGAGGGCAATTCCGGCCTGATGGACATCGCCAACTCCGGTGCCCAGTGGGGTATTTCGGCGAAGCGCATCACGGTGCGGGACCACGTCTGCTCCTGGTTCACCGCGAACACCAGGATCACCGATCTGACGTTGGAGAACGTCAAGGTCGTCCCTCGTCCGACCTTCGACTCGGACGGCACTCTCGTGGTGAACGCCGACGGCGCGCAGCTGAGGGGGTGCAGCGCCAGGTCCTTCGCGCTCGCCCAGCGCTCCAGCCGCTCCGCCCGCCCCACCACGGTGACCGACTGCGTCTTCGCCCCGCCCGCCGGCAGTGTGCTGGTGCAGACTCCGGTGACCAGTGCGGTGCACTTCGTGCGCTGCGTCCTGACCGGCCTGGACGGCAACGTCCTGCGCGGCTCGGGCCAGGTCGTCCTCACCGACTGCACCCTCACCGGAGCCGACGACCACGCCGCGGCCCCGCTCCAGGTCGGCGCGTCGGAGCTGCGCATCGAGGGCGGCACCCTCAGCGGCACCGGGATCGTGCTGACCGCCGTACGCGACCAGCGGATCAGTGCCGGCGGTGGCGCCCGGCTGGCCGGCGGCAACTCCGGCGGCGCGCTGCTCGACCGGGCCCCGGGGCAGGACGCCGCCACCGTCGTCTGGGATCTCGACGGCATCCGCAGCACCGCCGCGGCGGGCGTCGCGCATGTACGGATCGGCTCCGGCACCAATCACTACGCGGCGGTCGGCGCCCGCTTCGAGGGCGGCACGCTGGAACTTCGCCCGGAGGCGTTCGCCGGTGACTCCACCCTGCTGCACACCGCCTGCACCGAGCGGGACGTCACCCGTGCGGCGCTGCCCGGCGACGGCGAACGCGTCCGGGTGGCGGACAACCTCGTCGTCTGAACGGTCCGCCCCGCCCCCTTCATTCAATTCACCCCATTCACCCGACATCCACCCGACATTCCCTCGATTCATCTTATTCATCTGATTCATTCAAGAAAGGCACCGTATGCAGTTCCGGACCGCGACCCCGGACGACGAGGTGTCGCTGGCGCACCTGTGGCACACCGCGTTCGGCGATGCCCCGGTGCTCGCCCTCTGGCGCTGCGATCCGGGCCGGCACGACCGCACGTTCGTCGCCGTCGAGGACGGCCGGATCCTGTCGGCCGTGCACTGCCTGCCCCGGCCGATCCGGTCCGCCACGGGCACGGTGGAGCGGGTCGGCTGTGTCGGCAGCGTCGCCACGCTCCCCCGGGCGCGCGGACGCGGCCTGGTCAGACGGCTGATGACGGCGGCGGCCGAGGCGATGACGGCCGACGGGTGCGCCTGGTCGCTGCTGTTCACCGGGACGCCGGAGGTCTACCGGTCGGCCGGCTGGGAGACGTTCCCGGCGCCGTCCTGGCACGGTGTCCTCCCGGCCGCCGTCGCCGTCCCGGGACGCCCCGGCATCCGGACCGCGGGCCCCGACGACCTGCCCCGGCTCATGGCCCTGCGCGCACGGTTCGACCGGGAACGGCCACTGACCACCGTCCGTACCGAGGAGGACTGGCGCTGCCGGATCCCCCGCTGGTACGACGACTCGTGCCTCACCCTGGTCACCGAATCCACCGGAGCAGGAGGTACGGCTCAACCGGGCGGCTTCGCGGTCGCCCGGCTGCCCGCACACCGGACCGAGATCGTGGAGATCGCCGTCACCGGCCCCGCCCCGGCCGCGACCGCCCACGCCCTGCTGGCCGCCGTGGCGGCCCGCGCCCGGACGGCGGGCCGCACCGAGGCCGTCGTACGGCTGCCCGACGTCCCGGAGGTGCGGGGCGCGGTGCGCCGGCTGCTGCCCGCGGCCGAAGCGGTCACCGAGTACACCGGCATGGCCCGTCCCCTGCTCGCGCCGCGCGAAGCCGTCCGGGCCACGGTCACCGCGCCCGGCGCCGTCCACTGGTTCGGCGACTCCTTCTGACCGCCGCCCCGCCGCGCCCGGCCGATGGCAGACTCGGCCGTTGGAGCCGCGTGTTCCAGGGTCTCGTGACCCGTGTGCGGACCGTCGAGGAGGGGTGGCCGGGATGGAGCGGACAGCGATGGACCTGCGGACCTACGCGGTCCGGGCCCGGACCGGGCCGTGCTTCGTCTGCGCACAGGTGGCCGGGGATCCGGGGTACCGGCACGAGGTGGTGTACGAGGACGAGGCCCACCTCGCCTTCCTGGACCGGTGGCCCACCCTGCCCGGCAAGGTACTGGTGGCGCCGAAGGCCCATGCCGAGCATGTGGTGCGGGACTTGGACGAAGGGGCGTTCGGCCGGCTCATGGGTGTGGTGCACCGGGTCGCCTCGGCCGTGGAGGCGGTCTTCGCGCCGGAGCGGACGTATCTGCTCTCGCTGGGCAGCCAGCAGGGCAACGCCCATCTGCACTGGCACATCGCGGGGCTGCCGCCGGGAGTGCCCTACGAGCGGCAGCAGTTCCACGCGCTGATGTCGGAGCACGGCGTGCTGTCCCCGACCCCGCAGCAGCAATCGGAGACGGCGGCCCGGCTGCGGGAAGCCCTGGCCGCTCGCTCCCGCTGACGGCCGCTCCTGCACCCGGCGCGCGGCCCTTCACGCCGCCTTGTCCGCCGCCCCGGCAGGGGCGGAAAACCGGCTGACCGTGGCGAGCGGCGCGTGCTTGCATGGGGGCATGGTGTCTGCCGACCGCTTGCTCGCCTTCGCCGCGATGTCGTTCGTGCTGATCGTCATTCCCGGGCCCAGCGTGCTGTTCGTCATCGGGCGGGCACTGGCGCACGGGCGGCGCGCGGCCCTGACCACCGTCCTCGGGAACACACTGGGGGCGTATGTGCTCGTCGGGGCCGTGGCACTGGGGATCGGCGCCGTCGTGGAGCGCTCCGTCGTCGTCTTCACGGTGCTGAAGCTGGCCGGCGCCGCCTACCTGGTGTACCTCGGCGTCAGGGCGTGGCGGCAGCGTGGCTCCCTGCGGGCGGCGTTCACCGCGGACGAGGCCGGCCGGGGGAGCCTGCGCACGCTGTGGGAGGGGTTCGCGGTGGGGGTGGCCAACCCGAAGACCATCGTGTTCTTCGCGGCCGTCCTGCCGCAGTTCGTCGAACCCGGCCGGGGCCATGTGCCGGCCCAGATGCTGCTGCTCGGAGTGGTCTTCAACATCATCGCCATCGCCTCGGACAGCGTCTGGGGTCTGGTCGCCGCCACCGCGCGGGACTGGTTCGCCCGCTCCCCGCGACGGCTCTCCCTGGTGGGCGGAGTCGGCGGGCTCGCGATGATCGGACTCGGGGTGACCGTGGCCGCGACGGGCCGCAAGGACTGACCGCGCGGACCGGGACCGGGCTGCCGAGGGGGACAGGAAACCCATAGTTCCGTGATATGTATCACAGCCACTCCGGGAATTAGCCCTCTGCGATAGTAGGCACCGGTCCGGCGACATTCTGGATTTGTCCGTCTTGGTATCTGTGTCCGCCCCGCCCGGAAATGGGCCGTCCTCGCTCGCTCCGCGTACTCACCGGATTCTTTGCAGCAAATGGTTTCTGACGGGTCGACGGCTATCGGGACGGTCCGTGAAATGCGGGCCTGCACGGCTGCAATGTCCTGACAAGAGGCGTGCCACCTACGAGGTGCGGTAGTACCGAGGCCCTTTGCGCCGCAAATGAATCTCTCCTGAGAATCGACGCGCACGACATCGCCGCCGTCCGGGGGCGGGTCCACGCAGCGAGCCAGCCGCGCAAGGGGCGCTCGGCGATCACCGAGTGAGGTCACGCATGGGGAACCATCGCAAGAACAACACATACCGGCGCATACTCGTCGCCGCCCTCGCCGTGGGCGTGGTCGGCGTACCGTCCGCCGCCATGGCCCGCGCCGACTGGGCGAGTCCGGGCGGCTCGGGTCAGCAGTCCGGCAACGCGGCGAACGCCGCGGGGACGAGTTGGTGGAGCAACGGCAACTGGCATCGGGACTGGAACCAGGGCGCGAACCAGCAGTGGCCCGCCCCCGGGGGCGGCGGCCAGGGCGGGGCGGCAGGCCGGCCGCCGGCCGGTGGACCGCAGGCACCGGGCAGTGGGCCCCAGGCCCCCGGCGGTGCGCCGCAGGCACCGGGCAGTGCGCCCGAGCAGCCCTCGGCCGGTGCGCCCGAGCAGCCGACCGCCGCGCCGGACACGTCGCAGACCGGCGCCCCCGAACCCGGGAGCCGGCCGCAGTCGAAGCCGACGCGGCACCACCACTGGAAGCCCAAGCCGCCCAGCGAGCCGGCCCCCGAGCCCAGCTCGTCGACGGCCGCGCCCGCCCCGAGCGACACGCCCGCGGACTCGCCGAGCCCGTCGGCGACGGACTCGCCCAGCCCGTCGGCCACCGACACCGGGTCCGCGACCGCCGACCGCATCCTCGAACTCGTCAACGCCGAACGCGGCAAGGCGGGTTGCTCGGACCTCAAGCTCAACGACACCCTGACGAAGGCCGCACAGGCGCACAGTGACGACATGGCGGCCCACAAGAACATGTCGCACACCGGGTCCGACGGGACCTCCCCGGGCGACCGCATCACCAAGGCCGGCTACACCTGGAGCGCCTACGGCGAGAACGTCGCCTACGGTTTCTCGACTCCCGAGCAGGTGATGTCGGCCTGGATGTCCAGCCCCGGCCACAAGGCCAACATCCTCAACTGCGGCTTCAAGGAGATCGGTGTCGGTCTCTCACAGCCGGGCAGCTACTGGACCCAGGACTTCGGGACCCCCAAGTAGCCGACGAGGAGTCCGCAGGCGGGTGGCCGACGCGATGCCGTCGGCCGCCCGCCGCGACACCAGTCACCGGTCCGCCATTCGCTCCGCCGGCCCGGAAGCTGTTCGGCTTGTCATGGACCTTGCCGAGAGGTGATCGGACCTCTAATTTCCCAGGCATGTCTGAAGAGTCGCGTTTCATCTCCCGTAGAACCACCCTGAAGGCCAGCGCCCTCGCGGCTGGCAGCGCAGCGTTAGGCGGGGCGGCTTCCGGTCTTGCCCAGGCCGCCCCCCCAAGAGTCATCGGATGTCTCGGCAGCGACTGTCCGGCCAGTCCAGCCCTCCGTGCTGTGGTACACGGCACCGGCCGCGGACTGGGAACGCGAGGCGCTGCCCATCGGCAACGGCGCACTGGGCGCCATGGTCTTCGGCACCGTCGCCTCCGAACACGTCCAGTTCAACGAGAAGACCCTGTGGACGGGCGGCCCGGGCTCCGCACAGGGCTACGACCACGGCGACTGGCGCACCCCGCGCCCCGGCGCCATCGAGGCCGTCCAGGACGACCTCGACCGCCAGGGGCGGCTCACGCCGGAGGCCGTCGCCGGCCGGCTCGGCCAGTCGCGCGTCGGCTTCGGCGCCCACCAGACCTTCGGCGACCTCCATCTGGACCTCCCCGGCACCCCGGCGGCGAACGACTACCGCCGCGAGCTCGACCTCGACAACGGCGTCGCGGCGGTCGCCTACACCGACGGACAGGTGCGCCGGAGACGGGAGTTCTTCGCCTCGTACCCGGACGGTGTGATCGTGGGACGGCTGGCCGCGGACCAGCCGGGCCTGGTGGGCTTCACCCTGCGCTACTCCTCGCCCCGCAAGGACTTCACGGCGACCTCCGCAGGCGGACGGCTGACCGTGCGCGGCACGCTCGCCGACAACGGGCTGCGCTTCGAGGCCCAGGTCCAGGTCCGCAGCTCGGGCGGAACCGTGTCGTCCGGCGCCGACGGCACGGTCACCGTCACCGGAGCCGACAGCGCCTGGTTCGTGCTCGCGGCCGGCACCGACTACGCCGACACCCACCCCGGCTACCGCGGCGCCGACCCGCACGCCGCCGTCACCCGCGCCGTCGACCAGGCGAGCGGGTACCCGTACGACGCGCTGAAGGCCCGGCACGTCGCCGACCACAGCGCCCTGTTCGGCCGCGTCGCTCTCGACATCGGCCAGTCGTCCCCGCCGGACGTCCCCACCGACCGGCTGCTCACCTCCTACAGCGGCGGCGCGAGCCCCGCGGACCGCGCCCTGGAATCCCTTTTCTTCCAATACGGCCGCTATCTACTGATCGCCTCCTCGCGGGCCGGCTCGCTGCCGGCCAATCTCCAGGGCGTCTGGAACCAGAGCACCACGCCCCCCTGGTCGGCCGACTACCACGTCAACATCAATCTGCAGATGAACTACTGGCTCGCCGAGGCCGCCAACCTCCCCGAGACGACCACCCCGTACGACCGCTTCGTCGAGTCCATGCGCGCACCCGGGCGGCACACGGCGCAGGAGATGTTCGGCTCGGCCGGGTGGGTCGTGCACAACGAGACCAACCCGTACGGCTTCACCGGCGTCCACGACTGGGCCACCTCCTTCTGGTTCCCGGAGGCGGCGGCCTGGCTCACCCAGCAGCTCTACGAGCACTACCGGTTCGGCGGCTCGACGGACTACCTGCGCACCACGGCCTACCCGGTGATGAAGGAGGCCGCCGAGTTCTGGCTGGACAACCTGCGCGCCGACCCGCGCGACGGCAGGCTCGTGGTCACCCCCAGCTACTCCCCCGAGCACGGCGACTTCACGGTCGGCGCGGCCATGTCGCAGCAGATCGTGCACGACCTGTTCACCAACACCCTGGAGGCCGCCGGCATCCTCGGCGACTCGGCCGCCTTCCGGCAGCGGGTCGAACAGGCCCTGGCCGCTCTGGACCCCGGCCTGCGCATCGGGTCCTGGGGCCAGTTGCAGGAGTGGAAGGAGGACCTGGACGCCCCGACCGACGACCACCGGCACGTCTCCCACCTGTTCGCGCTGCACCCCGGCCGGCAGATCGAGCCGGGCACCGCCTGGGCCGAGGCCGCCAAGGTGTCGCTGACCGCACGCGGCGACGGCGGCACCGGCTGGTCGAAAGCCTGGAAGATCAACTTCTGGGCGCGGCTGCGCGACGGCGACCACGCCCACCGGATGCTCGGCGAGCAGCTGAAGTCGTCGACGCTGCCCAACCTCTGGGACACCCATCCGCCGTTCCAGATCGACGGCAACTTCGGTGCCACGTCCGGGGTGGTGGAGATGCTGGTGCAGAGCCAGCACGGCGTCGTCGAGATCCTCCCCGCGCTGCCCGCCGCCTGGTCGGACGGCTCGGTGCGCGGGCTGCGCGCCCGCGGCGGTGCGGTCGTCGACATCGACTGGGTGGACGGCAAGCCCACGCAGGTGGCGATCACCGCCACCCGCACCCGCCGGCTGACCGTGCGCAGTGCCCTGCTGAAGCACGGCGAGACGACGCTGAAGGCGGTCGCGGGGCGCCGCTACGAGTGGCGTTGATCCGTCCTGGCGGCCGGGCCAGCGGAACTCCGGGGACGACGGACCGGCCCCCGGACCCCGGTCCCCCGTCGGCGTGAGGGCCGGGATCCCGGTGACGGCCGGGGCGCCGACGGCCCCGCCACCGCCCGCCGTCGCCCCGGGCACCTGCCCGGGGCGACGGCCTTGTTCGGGACGGATCAGGGGACGAGCTGCCACTGTTCGAGGTAGCCCACGTCGATCGAGGCGTGGTCCTGGACCCGCAGCTTCCACGTTCCGGCGACGGGCTGCGCGGAGGCGTCGAGGGTGAAGGTCTGGTCCACGTTGTCGGCCGCGCCGCCGCTGCGGTTGAGCAGCGAGTAGACGGTCCCGTTCGGACCGACCAGGTCGACGGTCAGGTCGCCCCGGTAGGTGTGCACGATCTTGACGTAGACCTGGGTGGTGGCGGAGGCGTTGCCGGTCCGGCCGGAGACGGTGATCGAGGACTCCACCGCCGCGCCCGCGTCCGGTATGTCGACCCGGGTGGCGTTGGCGAAGATGTCGGCCACCCGCCAGCCGAAGGAGACGGTGGCGCTCGCGCCCGTGTCGTCGGTGACCGTCAGGGTCACGTCACTGGTGCCGATCGTGGTCGGGGTGCCGGAGATCAGTCCCGTGCCGCTGATGGAGAGGCCGTCCGGGAGTCCGGTCGCCGTGTAGGTCAGTCCCGCACCGGTGTTGGTGGTGAACGCGTCCGCCTGGAGGGACACCTCCTGCCCGACGCCGCTGATCTGGTCCCCGACGGGGGCCACGTTGACGCCCGGTGCGATCCGCCGGCCCACGTTGATCGCCGCCCACGCGTCGGCCACGGCGAGGTAGGTGGGGCTGTAGGCGCCGAACAGGTCGCCGGCCGCCTGGAGCGTCGCGGTGCGGGCGCCCGCGTAGTCGGTGGACGACGTCATGTACGTGGTGAGGGCGCGGTACCAGATGCGCTGGGCGTTGTCGATGCCGATGCCGGTCACCGGCAGGCCGTCGTAGGTCGGGCTGTCGTAGGCGACCCCGTTCACGGTCTTCGCGCCGCTGCCCTCGGACAGCAGGTAGAAGAAGTGGTTCGCCGGGCCCGAGGAGTAGTGGACGTCGACGCTGCCGAGCGTGGAACTCCAGTAGTCGCGGGAGACGCCGTCCTTCGAGGGCTCGTCCATGTAGCGCAGCGGGGTGCCGTCGCCGTTGATGTCGATCTTCTCGCCGACCATGTAGTCGGGCACGTCGGCGGTGAGATCGGCGTGGAACTCCACCGCGGCGGCGAAGATGTCCGAGGTCGCCTCGTTCAGACCGCCGGACTCGCCGGAGTAGGTGAGGCCGGCGGTCGCGCTGGTGACGCCGTGGCTCATCTCGTGCGCGGCCACGTCGAGCGCGGTCAGCGGGTTGGCGTTGCCGGAGCCGTCGCCGTAGGTCATGCAGAAGCAGCTGTCGGACCAGAACGCGTTGACGTAGTTGTTGCCGTAGTGGGCCCTGCTGTAGGCGGCCACTCCGTCGTCGCGTATGCCGTTGCGGCCGAAGACGTCCTTGTAGTAGTCCCAGGTCGCGGCCGCTCCGTAGGCCACGTCGACGCCCGCGGTCTGACGGTTGCTCTGGGTGCCGTCGCCCCAGACATCGTTGTCGTCCGTGAACAGGGTGCCGGTACCGGAGGTGCCCTGGTTCAGGTCGTAGGTGCGGTGTCCGGCGCGGTCGCCGTCGACGAGTTGGTACGTCGAGCCGGAGAGCGTGGTGCCGAGCGGCACCGTGCCGTTGTACTGACCGGTCCCGGTCCCGGTCTGGACACCCTCGAAGCTGTCAAGGCGCTTGCCCGAGACGGCGTCGGTGACGACGTGCAGCTCGCTGGGCGTTCCGTCGCGCTGGACGCCGCCGACCACCGTCTCCCAGGCCAGCGCGGGCTGGCCGGCCGCGGCCCAGACCACGAGGCGCGGGGCGCGGTCGACGCCGGGGCGCACCGTGCGGGCCTCGGTCGCGGCGGCGAGTGCCTTCGTGCGCACCGTGGCGGCGGAGACCTTCGGTGTGGTGGTCGGCACGGCGAGGTCCGCCCCGGTCGCCTTCGACACCGTCAGCCGACCGCCGTCGGCGTGCACGACCAGGTCGCCGCCGAGCACGGGCAGACCGTCGTAGGTGCGCTCGTAGCGGGTGTGGGTGGTGCCGCCGGCGTCCTGCACGACGTCCTTGACGACGAGTTTCTCCCCGGCGCCGAGGCCGAGCGCCTTCGCGGTGGACGCGGCGGACGTGGTGGCGCTCCTGAGCAGCGCGGCGCGCTTCGCCGCCGAGAGCCGCGCGGGGGCCGCGGCGGCCCGCGGGACGGCATTGATCTTCGCCGGGCCGCCGCGGTCGGCGGCCACGGCGGCGGTGCCCTGCACACCGGTGGCGAGCAGGGCGCTCACGGCGGTGAGCACCAGGGCGGCGGTGCATCTGGAACGGGTGGGGTGACGGTCCTGCCGGAACAAGGGCGTTCTCCTTCTGTGAGGGCGGTCTCGGTGGAGACCGGGAGACCGGGAGAGCGGGTCGGGCCTGGTACGGCCGTCCGGCGGCGCGCGGGTGGACGGGGCACCGCAGGAAACGGCGGCTGTGCGGCCCGCCTGCGGAAGTGCCCCGTGGACAAGGTGTGAAGGTGCGTTCAGCAGAGTGACACTTCACCCACTGAACTGTCATGCCTAGAACAACCTTACGGCTCAAAATGGCCGCTCCCGACTGCCGTTCGACCGCTCGGGCCACTACTTTTCGGCCGGACACGGCCGCACCCAGCCGGACACGACCTGCACGCGCACGGCCGGACACCCCGTGGCGGGTCCTGGCCCCTGCCGCGGACGGCCGGACACGGCACGGCGGCCCGGACATCGAGGAGTTCTGGGTGTCGGGGGCCGCGGCCCGGTGCGAAATGCCCTATGAGGCGTGCCGTATCGGCGGCCCGCACGCGGGGCCGGTCAGCCGGATCCGCCGACCGCCGCGGGGTGGAGGTCGCCGCGCCGCCGGCGCGGCCGCGTCGTCGTGGCGACCGGCGGCATGGACCCGTTCACCGCCGCGGCCCCGGTCGCTCCCGGGGCGCCGGGCCCGACACCGCCGACGGCAGCGGGAGGGTGGGGCGGGCGGACGCCTCGCGCCGTCAGGACGCCGGGCCGATCGCCGACGGGCCGCCCGCGTCCACGTGCGGAAGCGCGAGATGCGCCAGGTCACGAGGTGGGGGCGAGGTGATCGGCCACAGTGGGGCGGCGGAGCCGTCGGCGAGCGCGGCCGGCGCGTCGGTGAGGTTCATGCGGTCGCGCAGCCGGCCGTAGAAGTCCATCGGGCCCAGCCGGACCGCACGGAGCCGGCGCGGGGACGCGTACACACCGATCCAGTCCCCCGGGTCGAGGACCCCGCGCAGTTGTCCGTCGACGCTCACCGCGGCCCGGCCCGAACGTTCGAGCACGCGCAGCGCGATGGGTTCGTCGGGCGCGGCGACGACCGACCTGTTGAACGCCATGTGCGGGGCGACCGGCGTGAAGATCAGGGCGTCCGCGCGCGGCGAGACGACGGGGCCGCCCGCGGCGAAACTGTAGGCGGTCGAACCCGTGGGGGTGGCCACCAACAGCGCGTCGGCGGAGTAGGACGCCAGGAGCCGGCCGGCCAGATACACGCCGACGGACACCTGCCGGTCGCGGGCGAGCTTCTCCAGTACGACGTCGTTCAGCGCGGTGACGTCCAGGGCGACGCCCCACTCGTCGCCGCTCTCGCAGTCCACGCGCACGCGGGGCGGTGGCAGCAGGGGGCCTCGGCCGTACCGCAGCAGCGCCTCCATGCCGGCGGGCACCTGGAGGCGGCAGGAGGCCCGCAGGGCGAGCAGCATGCGGTGCTCGACGTTGATCCGCCCGTCCAGGACGGCGTCCAGCGCGGAGCACACAGCCGGGGCGGGAACCTCGGTGAGGAAGCCGACCCGGCCCAGATCGACGCCGAGGACCAGGGCGTCGTGCTCCGCCGCCAGCCGGGCACCGCGCAGAAAAGTGCCGTCGCCGCCGAGGGTCACGATGAGATCGGGGTCGCCCGCGGCGGCGATCTCCTCGGCGACGCCGTGCCGCCCGCCGTCGTGCCACACGTCGATGTCCGCACAGCGCACGTCGTGCTCCGCTCCCCACTCGCGGACGGCCTGTGCGGCCTGTGCGGCCTGTGCGCGTCCACCGTGGACGACCAGGCCGATCCGGCTCACGGTCATAACCGCCTCCAGGGACACGGGGCCGACGGGGCCGCGCCGACACGGCGCACCGGGCAGGGTCACCATCGAGCCTGCCACGTCATCGCATGCCACGCCGCCGGACGCCGCCCGCGCCGCGGCGGCCGCCGCGTGCCTCGGGCGGTCGCCGCGGGCCTCGGCGGTCGCCGCGGGCCCCGGCCGGCGGTCGCCGCGGGGTCCCGGCGACCGCTCAGCGGGCCAGGTACTCGGACAGCCCGGTCAGCAGCCGGTCGACGTCCTCCGTGTCGTTGTAGGGCGCGAGCCCGATGCGCAGACCGCCCGAGTCGCCGAGGCCGAGGCGCCGGGATGCCTCGACGGCGTAGAACGAGCCCGCCGGTGCGTGGACGTCACGCTGTGCGAGGAAGTGGTAGGCGTCCGTCGTGCCACGGCCCTCGAACGTCAGCAGCAGGGTGGGGGTGCGGTCGGCGGCCCGGGAGTGCACCGTGACGCCGTCGAGCTGGGACAGCCCCTTGTCGATCCGGGCGCGCAGTGTCCGTTCGTGGCCCTCCAGTGCCTCGTACGCGGCGGCCAGGCGCTCGCGCCGCGATCCCGTGGCCCGCGGGTCGAGGCCGGCGAGGAAGTCGACCGCCGCGCGGGTGCCCGCGAGGAACTCATAGGGCAGCGTGCCCAGTTCGAACCGTTCCGGGACCACGTCGGTGGCGGGCTCCAGCTTGTCGGGGCGCAGGCTCTCCAGCAGTTCCGGCCGGGCGGCGAGCACCCCGTGGTGGGGGCCGAGGAACTTGTAGGCCGAGCACACGAAGAAGTCCGCGCCGAGCCGCGCCAGGTCGACCAGTGTGTGGGCGCAGTGGTGGACGCCGTCGACGTAGGTGAGCGCCCCGGCGTCGTGCGCCAGGCGGGAGATCCCGGTGATCGCGGGACGCGTGCCGATCAGGTTGGAAGCGGCGGTGACGGCGACCAGCCGGGTGCGTTCGGAGAGCACGGCACGGATGTCGTCCACGGTCAGTTCGCCGGTGGCGGGGTCGAAGTCGGCCCAGCGCACGGTGGCGCCGGCCCGCGCGGCGGCCTGGACCCAGGGGCGGATGTTGGCGTCGTGGTCCAGGCGGGTGACGACCACCTCGTCCCCGGGCGCCCAGGTCGCGGCGAGCGTACGGGAGAAGTCGTAGGTGAGTTGTGTGGCGCTGCGCCCGAAGACGATCCCGGACGGCTGCGCGCCGAGGAGGTCGGCCATGGCCTGACGGGCCCCGGTGACCAGGGCGTCCGCGTTGCGCTCGCCGGGCGTCTGCCGGCCCCGGTTGGAGAGGGGCTGTGCCAGCGCGTCGCCGATGGCCCTGATGACGGCCTGGGGGGTCTGGGTGCCGCCTGGTCCGTCGAAGTGAGCGATCCCCGCGTCCAAGGCGGGGAACTCGGCGCGGAGGGCGCTGATGTCGTACGTCACGTAGGGCTCCTGTGGGTGCGGGCGGAATCGCGGGCCGTCGGCGGAACACGGTCCTGGCGACCGTGCGGGTCCGTGGGAGGGCGGAGGTCTCGGTGCGCGGTCGGGGACGGACGGTGGCGGGCCTGGGGGGCGGTGCACCGGTGGGGCGGACGGCCGGTGCGCGAGTTACGGACGGCGCGCGGAGGTACGGACGGACACGGCGCGGTACGCGGGTGCGGACGACTGCCACGGGTGGGGACGGGCTGGCCGCAGGCGCGGACGGCTGCCTGCCACGGACGGGCAGGCCGCGAATGCGTGGATGCGCGCGGCCGCCGACCGGGACGGACCGGCGCGCCGGTGCACGTCGCCCGCACGGTGCCTACGCCCGCGCGGCCCTCACTTCGAGCTTCTTCGTCTCCGGCACCCCGTCCGAGGCCGCGGCCGGGGCCGGGCCGGCCGCCGCCCGCGGCGAACGCAGCCGGTCGCGATGGGTCCGGGCCGCCGCCATCAGCGTGTCCAGCGCCCCACGTGTGCGGATGAGGTCGTCGATGTGCTCGGAGAGCCGGTCGCGTTCCTGGGCCATCCGCTCCAGCGCGGCGTCGGACGTCTCCTCGCTGGGCGAGTCGACGCAGGGCAGCAGTTCGGCGATGGTGCGGCTGGAGAGTCCCGCCGCGTACAGCCGCTGGATGAACGAGACCCGCTCGACCTCGCTCTCCGTGTAATGCCGCTGGCCGCTGGCGCTGCGGGAGCTGGTGAGCAGCCCCTGGTCCTCGTAGTAGCGCAGGGACCGGACGCTGACCCCGGCCCGCGACGCCAATTCCCCGATGCGCATGCCGCCTCCCGGCTGTGAACCGTCACACAGAACTTGCCTCTGACGTCGATGTCAGGTTCTAGCGTAACCACCGTGCCCGTCTCCGGGCACCACGCACCACGCACCACAGTGCACGAAGCACCAAGGAGACTCGACGTGACAACCCTCTTCACCGGCTACCGGCTCGGCGGACTGGCTCTGCCCAACCGTGTGGTCATGGCACCGATGACCCGGGTACGGGCCGCCGTGGGCGGTCTCGCGACGCCCTCGATGGCACGCTACTACGCCCAGCGGGCCACGGCGGGGCTCATCGTCTCGGAAGGGGCGCAGCCCAGCCTGATCGGGCAGTCGAACCCCGGTACGCCGGGGCTGCACAGCGCCGAACAGGTCGCGGCCTGGCGCACGGTGACCGACGCCGTGCACGTCAACGGCGGCCGGATCTTCGCGCAGATCATGCACGGCGGACGGGTGTCCCACCCGGACACCACCGGGCACCGGCCCGTCGGGCCGTCCGCCGTGCCCGCGGTCGGCGACGTGTTCACACCCACCGGGCCGCAGCCCGCGCCCGAACCACGCGCGCTGGCCACCGACGAGGTGCCCGAGCAGGCGGAGTCGTACGCGCACGCCGCGCGGCGGGCCGTCGACGCGGGCTTCGACGGTGTGGAACTGCACGGCGCCAACGGCTATCTGATCTCGCAGTTCCTCTCCACCAACGCCAATCTGCGCACCGACCGCTACGGCGGCTCGGCGACCCACCGGATCCGGTTCGCCGTCGAGGCCGCCGCCGCGACCGCCGACGCGGTGGGCGCCGCCCGTACCGGGATCCGCCTCTCCCCCGGCGGCGGGTTCTGGGGCGTCGAGGAGACCGACGTCGTCGAGATGTACACCGCGCTCCTGGCCGAGCTGGCCCGCCTCGGACTCGCCTACGTCCACCTCGAAGCCACCGCCGACGACGAGACGCTGCTGCGGCTGCGCCGCGCCTGGCCGGGTGCCCTCATCATGAACCCGGTGCTGCCCATGGGCCCCCGGCAGACCGACCGGGCCGCGGCCGACCGCTGGCTGGGCCTCGGCGCCGACCTCGTCAGCTTCGGGCGGGCCTTCATCGCCAACCCCGACCTGGTCGAGCGGCTGCGCACCGGACTCCCGATCGCCCCCGTCGACGAGACCACCTACTACCAGGGAGGCGACGCCGGCTACCTCACCTACCCCGCCTACCGGCACGCGGCCTGACACGTCCGCCCCCCGAACGGCGTGCCCGGCCGGTCCGGTAACGGCTGTCCGGCGCGGCACACCGGGTGCCCGCCGGGCGTGTGGCCGATACTGGCGACGACGGGGCAGGCGGGCGGGCCGGCCGCAGGAGGTGCGCGAGCCTATGGGAAAACTGGGCGGCGCCCGGCCGGCGAGGCTCCTGGCCTGGCTGCGCGCGCACGATCCGGATCTCGCGGCGACCCGTCGGGCCGGGCGCACCGCCCTGGTCATGCCCGCCCTGTTCGCGCTGTGCAACCGGGTGATCGGGTCGTCCCAGATGGCGACCTTCGCCGCCTTCGGGTCCTTCTCGATGCTGCTGCTGGTCGATTTCTCCGGTCCGATGGTGCAGCGGCTGCGGGCGCACCTCGGTCTGGCGGCGGCCTGGGCGGTGCTGATCTGCCTGGGCACGGTGGTGGCCCGGATGACCTGGCTCGCGGTGGCCGTCATGGTGGTGACCGGCTTCCTGATCCTGTTCTCGGGTGTCGTCAGCTCCGTGCTGGCGGGTGCGACGACCGCGCTGCTGCTGGCGTTCGTCCTCCCCGTGACCTCGCCGGCGCCGTTGTCCCAGCTTCCCGTCCGACTGGCCGGAGCGGGGCTCGCGGCACTGGCCGCCCTGCTGGCGATCTCCTTGCTGTGGCCCCGGCCCATCGCGGACCCGCTCAGTGCGCCGGCCGCACGGGTGTGCCGTGCGGCGGCGGCGCAACTGCGGGCCCATGTCGCCCGGTCGGCGGGGGCGGCGGACGCGCCGACCAAGCGGCACTGCGACGGGCTCGGCGCGCAGACCGCCGCGGCGGCCGCCGAGTTGCGCTCCGCCTTCGACGCGACTCCGTACCGGCCCACCGGTCTGTCCGTCGGCTCGCGCGCCGTCGTCCGCCTGGTCGACGAGCTGACCTGGCTCACCGCCATCGTGGGACACAGCGCGCGGCCCGCAGCCGACTGCCGTCACTGCGACACGGAGGCGCACGCCGTGCAGCGGGCCGCCGCCACGGCCCTCGACCGGGCCGCCGCCCTGCTCACCGAGCCACGTGCCGCACCGGACTCGCTGCCCGCCGCCGTGACGGATCTCCGCAAGGCCGTGCAGGGCCTGGAACTCGGCGCCACCACCCGGCTGCCCGTGCACCACCCGCCCGGCACCGAGTCCGAGGTCCGCGCCTTCCTCGGCACCCTGGACGTGTCCTTCCGCGCGCAGGAGCTGGGGTTCGCGACCCTACAGATCACCGGCAACGTCCAGGTGGCCGCGGCGGCGGAGCGACGGAGCTGGCGGGAGCGGCTGCTCGGCCGTGAGCCCTGGGCACTGACCGAGCCGCTCGCCGCCGCCCGGGAGCGGGCCGCCGCCCATCTCCAGCGGCACTCGGTCTGGCTGCACAACAGCCTGCGCGGCGCCCTGGGGCTCGGCATCGCCGTCGCCCTGGCCGACCTGACCGGCGTCCAGCGTTCGTTCTGGGTGCTGCTCGGCACGCTCTCGGTGCTGCGCTCGAACGCGCTCAGCACGGGGCAGAACGCGATCCGCGCCCTGGCCGGCACCATCGCGGGATCGCTCGTCGGCACGGGGCTGCTGCAACTCATCGGCCACCACGGCACCGCGCTGTGGCTGCTGCTGCCGCTCGCCGTGTTCGTCGCCGGTGTCGCCCCGGCCGCCATCTCCTTCACGGCGGGTCAGGCGGCCTTCACGGTGACGCTCGTCGTGCTGTTCAACATCGGCAGGGACCCGGACTGGCACATCGCGCTGCTGCGGACCCAGGACATCGCCCTCGGCTGTGCGGTGAGCGTGCTGGTGGGGCTGTTCTTCTGGCCGCGCGGCGCGGCGGCCGCCGTGGACCGGGCGCTCGCCACCGCGTACACCGACAGCGCCCGGTATCTGGCCGAAGCGGTGGAGTACGCCGTGGGCAGGTGCGGCGGGCCGGCGGTCACCGCCGACGCCCCGCTGGAGGCGGGTCGCCGGGCGGCCGCGTCGGCCCGGCGGCTCGACGACGCCTTCCGCAGCTATCTCGCCGAGCGCGGCCCCAAGCACGTCCCGCTGGCCGACATGACCACGCTGGTCACCGGCATCGTCGGACTGCGCCTGGCCGCGGACGCGGTGCTGGGCCTGTGGCGGCGGGCCGGTGCCCCGCCCGCCGAGGCCGACCGGGCCGCCGCCCGGCCCGTGCTGCTCCGTTCGGCCGACCGGGTGACCGGCTGGTACCGGGAGCTGGCCGCGTGCCTCGACGACGGGTGCCCGGTGCCCGAACCGCTGCCGCCCAGCCGGGAGTTCGCGGCCGGTCTGGTCGCGTCCGTGCGCCGCGATCTGCTGGACGAGCACGGGCGGGCCTCCGACACGGCGGTCCGCATCATCTGGACCGCCGACCATCTGACGGCGGCCCGGCGCCTCCAGCCCGGACTGGCCGCCGCCGCGAAGAGATACGCGGACTGAGCACACCCCGAGCGCACACCCCGAGCGCACACCCCGAGCGCACACCCTGAACGCACACCCTGAACGCACCGCGAGCCCACCCGAAGGCCCCGCGGCCCGACGTCAGGGCCGGTCCGCGGGCGCGTGCCGACCACTCACGGTGCCGTCACGGTGTGGCCGGGTGCCGTCACGGGAGGTTGCGGGCCATGACGACCCGCTGGACCTGGTTGGTCCCCTCGTAGATCTGCGTGATCTTCGCGTCCCGCATCATCCGCTCCACCGGA